>JBFXKJ010000025.1:0-28923 GCA_050173895.1 Mangrovibacterium sp.
GATAACGAGAATCGCTGAAAAGTTTTGGTGTGAAATCCGATTGTTTTTACAACATTTCGCTATCCGGCTTGTTTCAGAGAAAAAAAATATGCCAATCAATGTACCAGAGACGGAAGCTTCCAGAGTAGTGATTGTGGGCGCCGGCTTTGCAGGTTTAAAATTAGCCAGAAGGCTCAAAAGTAAAGGATATCAGCTGGTATTGCTGGACAAGAATAACTATCATCAGTTCCAACCGCTTTTTTATCAGGTCGCTACCTCAGGACTGGAGCCAAGTGCCATTTCCTTCCCGCTCAGGAAGGTTTTTCAGAAAGAAAAAAATGTTTTTATACGGGTGAGCAACGTGGATCGCATTTACCCGGAGGAGAAGAAGATTGAAACGGTCTTCGGAAAAGTCTGGTATGATTACCTGATCCTGGCTACGGGGGCCACCACTAACTTTTTTGGGGTGGATGATTTCCGGAAGTACGGGATTCCGATGAAGGCGGTCTCCGAGTCGGTTTACCTACGAAATACCTTGTTGCTGAATTTTGAGAAGGCTGTGACGGTACGGGATCAGAAAGAGCTTAAACGAATGATGCATGTAGTGGTCGTGGGCGGCGGCCCTACCGGGGTGGAGGTCTGCGGAGCGCTGGCCGAAATGCGCAGGTTTATTCTTCCTAAAGATTATCCCGACCTGGATTTCCGCCTTATGCAGATCACCCTTATTGAGGCCAATGCGGCCCTGCTGAACGGGATGCGGCCTGAGTCCGGACAGAAAGCCAGAAAGTATCTCGAGGAAATGGGCATCAATGTGATGTCGGGCAGGACCGTTACCGGCTATGACGGGAAGACGGTCGTGCTTGATAATGGAGAGGCAATTGCCAGCCAGACCCTTATCTGGGCAGCCGGCGTCAGGGGCCAGCTCCCCGAAGGAATTATTCCGTCGGCGATTGCAAGGGGAAACAGGCTGATCGTGAACCGCTACCACCAGGTGGCTGGTTATGATCATATTTTTGCTATCGGCGACATTTCGATGATGGTGACTGAAAAGTATCCAAATGGTCATCCGCAGGTTGCCCAGGTGGCTCTGCAGCAGGCCGATAATCTGTCCCGGAACCTGATCCGCATGCGGAAAGGTCAAAAACCGCTCCCCTTTGAATACAAAGATAAAGGTTCCATGGCGACGATCGGGCGGAACCGGGCTGTCGTAGACCTTCCGTTTGTTCATTTCTCAGGAAGCCTGGCCTGGCTCGTCTGGATGTTTGTCCACCTGATGTCGATCGTTGGTGTGAAAAACAGGTTGCTGATCTTTATTAACTGGTTATGGAAGTATTTTACTTTCGACCAGTCGCTGCGTATTATCTTACGACCATCGCAGAAAGCCAGGGAAAGACTGCTCTCAGGGGAGCGATGAGCCTGTGTTCATCGCCTCTTCCACTTCTTCGGGAGTGATCGGAAGTCTTGCACCCAGCAGTTCACTTCCGTTTTCAGTGACCAGCAGGTTGTCTTCGAGGCGAATACCGCCAAAATCGCGGTAGGCATCCAGTTTGCCGAAATTAATAAAGTCCTCGTTGATCTTTTCGTGCTTCCACTTGTCGATTAAAGCCGGAATAAAATAGATGCCTGGTTCGTTGGTCAGGGTGTAGCCGGCCTGCAGCTTTTTGCCCAGGCGCAGGGAGGCGGTTCCAAACTGACGGGAAGGTCGGACTTCGGCGTCGAAACCCACGTGGATCTGTCCCAGATCTTCCATGTCATGCACATCAAGTCCGATCATGTGGCCCAGTCCGTGAGGCATGAAGAGGGCATGGGCCCCTTTTTGAACGGCTTCATCAACATCCCCCTTCATCAGCCCGAGTGCGGTGAGTTGCTCCGCGATCAGCCGGGCAACGGCCAGATGGACTGAAAGGTACGTTACCCCGGCACGGGTCATGGATGTAGCTAAATTATTGGCATTCAGCACAATTTCGTAAACTTCCCGTTGTTTTGAATTGAATTTTCCACTGACAGGTGAAGTTCTTGTGAAATCGGACGCGTAGTGGGAGGGGCTTTCAGCTCCGGCATCGACCAAAAGGAGTTTTCCTTCCTGAAGGTAATTTAAATGAGCATGGTTATGCAGGATTTCTCCGTGTTGTGAGAGGATGGTGGGATAGGCAGGCCTGCCACCCCTTCTCATCGGAATGCTGTCAATGGTTCCGGCGATGGTCTGTTCCCACACCCCCGGACGGGCCATCTGCATGGCCGTTAGCTGCATCTGACAGCCAAGTTTCCAGGCTTTTTTCATTTCTTCAATCTCACAGGCTTCTTTCACCGAACGCAGTGCAACCACGCACCGGATCAGTTCGGACGAAGCATACTGATCCAGCCGGCCGGGGTCAATACCTAAAAGAGCCTGAAGCAGGATCTTGTTTTCGGAGCGGTAGGGGGGCAGGAAGTGGACGGTCCTCCGTTTTTCGAGTGCCGCGGCGAGCATTTCCTTCAGCTCTCCAAAGGGTCGAGCATGTGCAACGCCCGACAAACGGGCTTTTTCCTGCGTGCTTTCCTGTGGACCCATCCAGATGACATCATCGACGTCCGCATCATTCCCAAAAATAAATTCTTCGCCTGAGTCGACATCAATCACACCGGCAAGTCCGGGAGAATCAAGACCAAAAAAATACAGAAAATTACTGTCCTGCCGGAACGGATAGGTGTTATCCGTATAGTTCATCGGCGAATCCACATTTCCCGGCAGTAAAATGATCCCTTTCTGAAGTCCTTCCATCAGCTTCTGCCTCCGGCGTATATAAATTTCGTTTTTAAACATGATCCGGAATTATTTTGTATTAAAAAAACGAAAGATAAAAAATAAAAGGCAATCATACCATGACCTCCAACGCTAAAAAGTGCGCAGGCCGGATACTTCAAAACATATAACCTCAGCGCGGAGAAAGCGTATATTATAGAAAAACCATTTTTATGAAAAACTATCTGTTAAGCTACCTCAACAAACGAATGGAAGAAGAGGAGAACGAGAAAGTGCCCTATGTGAAGCCGCCTGGTCCCGTGATCACTATCTCCCGACAGGTGGGGTGCGGAGGTCTTCAAATCAGTAAACTTCTTGAAGATGAAATGAATAAACAACACCACGGGGAAAAATGGAAGGTCATCAGTAAGGAAATCCTGAGTGAAAGTGCGCAGGAACTAAAGATTGCCCCGGAGAAAGTGGAGCGTCTGCTTAAACTGGACAAGCATTTTGCCTTTGACGAAATCCTTTCCGCCTTTACGGATAAATATTACAAGAGCAACCGGGTGATCCTCAAAACAGTGGGCGAAGTGATCAGAAATTTTGCCGAAGATGGCTGTTGCATTATTCTCGGGCGGGCCGGTCATATCCTGGCTGCCGATATTGTCCATGCGCTGCACATCCGGCTGGTTGCCCCTGTTGAATGGCGAACCGAACGTCTTTCCGGTATCAGAGGATTTTCGCACGAGCAGGCGCTTCAATATATCAGAGAGACTGATCTGGAGCGCGAAAACCTGCACAAGTACTTCCGGACTCCAAAATGTACAGGCGAAAACTATGATCTGGTCATCGACGTGTCGCGCTTTTCAACAGAAAAAGTGGTCAGCCTCATTTCATTTGCTTTTGCATCCAAGGGGATCGATGAACATTTCAAAAGGCAGATGCATTGCTGAGCAGGCTGCTAAACTGTTTTGTCGACCAGGTATTTATTTCGCTCAGATGCGTTCCGGGAAACCAGCTCGCTGATAAAACCCGCAAGAAAAAGCTGTGTCCCGATGATCATCGCTGTAAGGGCGAGGTAAAAATAGGGGCTCTCAGTCACTTTCGGCGCCGCCAGATTATGAGCTACGGCGATCAGTTTGCTGATCCCCACCCAAAGCGCGGCAAAAAAGCCGATCAGAAAAACCAGCGTGCCGATCACTCCGAACAGGTGCATCGGGCGCTTACCGAATTTAACAATGAAAATGACTGAAAGCAGGTCGAGCGGACCACGGACGAACCGCTCAAATCCAAATTTGGTCTTACCGTATTTCCTCTCCTGGTGCTTGACCACTTTCTCCCCGATCTTCCGGAAACCGGCCCACTTGGCAATAATCGGAATGTACCGGTGCATTTCACCGTACACCTCAATACTTTTTATGACCCTCGATTGGTAGGCTTTTAGTCCGCAGTTAAAATCATGAATTTTTATCCCCGAACTTCTTCGCGCAATCCAGTTATAGAACTTGCTGGGTATATTTTTCGAGAAGATGGGATCATGCCTTTTCTTTTTCCATCCGGACACCAGATCATAGCCCTCTACTGTAATCATCCGGTAAAGCTCCGGAATTTCCTCCGGGCTGTCCTGAAGGTCGGCATCCATGGTGATTACCACGCTTCCGAGTGCCTGGGAGAATCCGACCTGAAGGGCTGCCGATTTCCCGTAGTTCCGCCTGAACTTAATTCCTTTTACCACCGGATCCTGACGGTTCATTTCCTCGATCATCTCCCATGAGCGGTCACTGCTCCCATCGTCAATGAAGATCACTTCATAGGAGAACCCATTCCGGTTCATCACGTCCCTGATCCAGGAGGCCAGTTCGGCAAGCGATTCTTCTTCATTCAGCAATGGAATAACAACGGAGATGTCCATAATCAGTTTTGTATGTCTGCCTGTGCTCCCAGGCGGTTTTTTTGTGAATGTCCTGTTGCAGAAAATTAAAAGCCGGCAGGAAAGCAGCAGGGTTATTCTTTTTCGTTTATTTCCTGCTCGTCTTGTACCTCTTTCATTGCTTCATCAAAAGCACTGCCATCGTTTGTTCTCTTAACGAAAATTGAGGTAATCAAAGATATAATAAATCCGAGTATGACAAATGAAATTAAGCCGGATATGGCCAGTACCGCAGGGCTCTGTACCGTGTTCATCAGTTCTGATGCGGTTTCGATATCTTCTTCCGGCATACCTCTTTGCAGCATGGCTTCTTCCTGCATGATCCGGATCTGATCAAGCTGAGAGGGGTCCAGCTTGTATATGACAATCGTATACACGGTTTGAAGGATGCCGGAGAACAGCATGACTGCCACACCCAGCCACAGTGCAGAACTGTAGCTGAGGAAGCCGTTCATTGCCCGGTTTCGGTAATTCAGTTGAGAAAGGTATACTCCGGCGGTAAGGATGACAAAACTGATCCAGGACAGGGCAGGGTTCATATTTTGTCCCGATATGTACAGGAAAACACTGTATAGCACCACGGCCAGGCCAAGATACAGGCCGTAAGTCATGGCACTTTTCCAAAAAGGTGATTTTTCTTCCATTGATCGGAATTTATTAGGACTTTGACGCAAATATATGGATTTTCTGTGTTTAACGGGGACAGGTTTTTCAGAGAAAGAAAGAAATGCCGCAACGGGGAAAAAAATGAAAGAATATCATTCTGGAGTCTAGATTATTAAGAAAGGGGACAAGAAAAAGTGCCGCGACAGCACGCGAATCGTTTGCCGGGATAACAAATTTTTATACTTTTGTCGCCGGGTAAGTCCTGTACGATCAGCTCCCGCTGAATTCCCCCAGGGTCGGAAGGCAGCAAGGGTAGGCGGTTGTAGCGATGCGATACAGTAAGCTTACCCACTTTTTTGTTATTGCCGGATTAGCTCAGTTGGCCAGAGCACGTGATTTGTAATCTCGGGGTCCTCAGTTCGAATCTGAGATCCGGCTCGAGGAAAAGACAGATTTCAGACTTTCAGACAGTCAGCTTTCAGACCATCTGAAATCCGGTAATCCGAAGATCTTTGAAAAAGGGGAGATACCAAAGCGGCCAACTGGGGCAGACTGTAAATCTGCTGGCTCATGCCTTCGTAGGTTCGAATCCTGCTCTCCCCACAAAAGAGTTCAAAGTTTAAAGTTCAAAAGTTTCCGCAACTTTGGACCTTGAACTTAAAACTGAATAAGCGGGAGTAGCTCAGCCGATAGAGCATTAGCCTTCCAAGCTAAGGGTCGCGGGTTTGAATCCCGTCTCCCGCTCAAAACAGTTCAACGTTTGAAGTTTAAAGTTTGAGGTTTCGGGTGCCGAAACTTTGAATCCCGAACATCGAACCTTGAACCCCGAACTTCCCGGTGCACCTTCATTAAGATTATCAATCGCTGATCGGTATTATCTATTCATTCTGTTCAAACCATTTTTTTAACACTTCTGTTTTAATGGCAAATGAGGACAAACAGCCGTTTCAAACAGATTATTCAGTCTCCGAAAGCAGTTTTGGTGCATTTCTATGCCGACTGGTGTCAGCCTTGTCATCAGTTGGTACCGGTGTTGAAAGAGGTCAGGGAAAATTTCGGTGTACACATTCGGATTATCAAAGTGAATGTCGATGACAATCCGTCCATAGCGGCTCAGTTCAGGGTCCGGAACCTTCCTACACTGATGCTGTTCCGGTCAGGAGCCGTTAAGTGGACCGGGGAGGGGGTGCCCGGAGCAGAGGAACTGGCACGGACGTTGCATTCCTTTCTCTGATGAACGCTGACGGCCACATGGTGTGTTCATCTTATAAATGTTGATTCTTTAGCTTTTTATTCCGTTATTTATGCTTTGATCCATATCGATTCGGAATGATGAACAGGGACCCACGTTTTATCGAAGCGCTGCTGCCAATACTGATCTTAGTGATGTTGCTGTCACTGAACGTACTGTTTTTTGATGACCCCTTGTCGGGTTCCAACCAGATCGCATTGCTGCTTGCCGCGACAATTGCAGGCATTATTGTCAGACGAAACGGTCAGAAATGGGAGGTTACCAGTGAGAAAGTAGTGCATACCATTGGTTCGGCCATGCCGGCCATGCTGATCCTGCTTTTGATCGGTTCCCTGGCGGGAACATGGCTGATCAGCGGAGTGGTGCCGGCCCTGATCTATTACGGCCTGGATGTGATCCAGCCTTCTTTGTTCCTGGTCACCGCCGTAGTGGTCTGTGCGGTGGTTTCCGTGGCTACAGGCAGCTCGTGGTCGACCATTGCCACCATCGGGGTCGCCCTGCTGGGAATGGGGAAGGCGATTGGCATGAATGAAGCGCTCGTTGCCGGTGCGATCATTTCGGGCGCCTATTTCGGAGACAAGATCTCACCCCTGAGCGACACGACCAACCTGGCGTCGGCAATGGCCGGCACCGGGCTTTTCACTCACGTACGCTATATGCTGTATACCACTGTTCCGAGCATGATCCTGACCTTGCTGATTTTCCTGATCATCGGACTGAACTACGATTTCAGCCGGGCGGCCATCGATGTAACAGAGGTAAAGGCTGCGATCGGCAGCTCCTTTAATCTGTCGCCCTGGCTCTTCCTTGTCCCGGTTATTTTAATGGCAGTCATCCTGCTGAAAGTGCCTCCCATTCCTTCCCTGATGACCGGAACGCTTCTGGGGGCACTGTTTGCGATTATTTTTCAGCCCGGCATTATCCGGAATATCGCCGGCACTTCGCACGATTATGTCGATGCATCCTATATCAGTTCGATGAAAGCGATGTTCGGAGAGATCAGGATCATAACAGCCGAAGCAAGTGTGAATGAGTTGTTCTCGACCGGCGGAATGAGAGGGATGCTGGATACAGTATGGCTCATCCTTTCGGCGATGGTATTTGGAGGGATCATGGAATCCGGCGGATTGCTGGTGAGGCTCACCCGCCCTATCCTTCATTGGGCAGACAGTACGGGTTCGCTGGTGCTCTCGACAGTGTGCTCCTGCATTTTCTTTAATGTCACCGCTTCCGATCAGTACCTGGCCATCGTCGTTCCGGGACGGATGTTCCGGAAATCATTTGAAGACAAGGGACTCAAACCTGAGGTATTGAGCCGGTCGCTTGAGGACAGCGGAACGATGACCTCCGTATTGATACCCTGGAATACCTGCGGTGCCACCCAGTCGAAGGTACTTGGCGTGGCTACCTTCAGCTATCTTCCGTATTGCTTTTTTAATCTGATCAGCCCGGTTATGTCGGTTCTGTTTGCGTATCTGAACATCCGGATCAGAAGAATCAGCCCGAACGCCGTTCAGCATGAAAGCCTGTCTGCCAAATCCGCCCTTTAAAACAGGTAATTCAGTCCCATGTAAAATCCGGAGGTGCCATCGCGGGAGTCTGATGCCACTCCGTAATCAAAAGCAACGACAAAATTTTCGTTCATAACGGCGCGGAGGCCTGCCCCGTACGAGATATGAAGCTTTTCTGCCCCGGGATCAAAGTAATCACGGAGATTCATTCCCGGGTCTGATTCGTCAACTCCATCAGTTGTTACAGGAATCCGTTTGGTGACTTTGCCAAAATCGGTAAACATGTTCAGGCCCACATAGAAATTATTGTTGTGAAACAGGAAACGGACCACTTTCCAGCGTAATTCCGCGTTGCCGAAGACGATACCATCTCCGGTCACCCTGTTCCGCAAAATCCCCCTCAGTGTTTTGGAACCTCCTAATCCTTCTGAAGTAGATCCTTTTAGAATGGAAGTGATAATCTGCGAATGATAATAAAAAGGGGCATTTCCACCTATCCCGGATTGCCAGGCCAGTCGTAAGGCCAAAGCGAGGTCTTCAGGAATGATGGTAAAATACTGGCGGTGCGTAAAACTGATCTTTGAAAAGGAACTTTCAGCGCTTAGAATGTCAGGTGAAACCGCCACAACAGCTTCAGACCAGATCCCTTTCATCGGATTGGGGCGGTTATCGCGGGTGTCGATAACCAGGCCGGCCTTAAATTCCGGCACGAATCCGCCGTCCGATTCTTCCTCCGGGATCAGCCCCCATTGAATGTACTTGTGATACAGACCGTCCGTGTCGGGCAGCAGGTCTTCTTCATCCTTTCCTTTATTGAGGCGATCAATATTCACGGGGCCGGTTTTGAAGGACAAAAAATTGAGTCCGGCGATCCATCTAAGCTTATCTTCTGACAGCTTTCCCTGAAAATCAATTTTCCACCGGAACAATTTTCGATCGTATTTATAAAACATCCGGCTTATATAGGACGGATCTTCCTTTTCTGTCCAATTTTTATGATAGACCGCGTCATACCCGTTGAACCCGTAGAAATCATAGGTAAGATCGGTCAGGTAGCTCAAATCTGCAGTGACCCGAAGCTTTGGGATAAGACGGTCAGAATCGTAGCTAAACCTGTAAACACCGCTGCCTTTTGTATACCTGGACACTTCCAGATAAAAAGAATGGTTATACTCGGGATAGCGGCTGCCATCCCCGTAGTGATATAAGTTGGCAAATGCACCGTATTGGATTCCCAGATCAGTATCATAGGTAACTGCGGGCAATGCGCCAATGTTCCACCCTTTTTTGGTTAGCTGTTCTTTTTCCTCATTTTGCGCCAGGCCCGTAAAATAGAAAGATACCAGGCACAAGAGGACAGTCGTCCGGCTCATTGGTTTTGATCTTTACAGGGAAGCAATCACTTTTTCCAGCTTTTCCTTTATTTCTTCAGCGATTCCTGCCAGGTTTTCGTTTTCAACGGCCATCATGGAAGCCAGCGGATCGACAGCAGCAACTTCGATCTTGTCTTTATCCAGTTCCTGTACGATCACGTTGCAGGGAAGCATGGTGCCGATCTTGTCTTCATGCATCAGCGCTTTATAGGCATACGGAGGGTTACAGGCACCAAGGATCTTGTATTTCCTGAAATCAACATCCAGCTTTTCCTTTAGTTTCTCCCGGATATCGATCTCTGAAAGGACACCAAATCCGGCTTTCTTCAGCGATTCGGTAACCTGTTCCACTGCCTGCTCAAAATCTCCCTGAATGATCTTGCTGATATAATACTTCATGTGTAAACAATTTATTTGATGAATATTATTACAACAAAAGAAAACACAAAAAGATTCCTTTCAAAGAAATTAAGCTGAAAAAGACCGAACGAATTTGCCGGGTGCGGCGGTTTCGAACACCTGCTATAATAAAGGGGCTGTTGTTCACAACCCCTTTATATATGCCTTATTTATGTTCGTGCATCATTGGTTTGGCCGGAGCCTTAAGCGATGAACGATCATAATGGCAGCAGGCCGGCAGTTTATTATATGCCTCATCTGTTGCCTTGTGCATCTGCGTATCATGGCCTGCCTTTGCAACAGCCATCGCAACTTTATGGACATCGGCCTTTGCGTCGTCCCAGGTCACGGTGAGTTCTTTGGAGTCTTTGTTCCAGTCAGCTTTTGAAACACCTTTCACCGACATAGCTGCCCCTTCGATGCGTTTTTCACACATTCCGCACTTCCCGTTAACCAGTAATTTATCGGTTTTGTCTTTTGCAAAAACCGAGAATGTACCCATTAAAAAAACGGTCACTAAACTTAAAACTTTCATGTTCATACAATTGATTTTAGATGTTATTAAATACTTGTTGTGTTACTTACAAATTTTCGATGTCTGTCTTTTTCTTTACTTCAGCGTTTCCCTGGTTTCGCCGCAATCAGGCATCTCCTCCCCGAAATAGGGATTGCTGATTTCTTTGCTTGCGCTAAGCCAGTAAGCGCCCCCTTCGTTATTGGCCATCGGGCAGTACTGATAATAGGCAGTAGCCGATTCCAGCCCGAAAGCCTTGATGCTGTGATAAAGCGCCTCGTTAAACTGCATCAGTTCGTTTCTTTGCTGATTGATCTCTCTTTGCTGTCCGATGGTTGCAATGGTTCTGTTCATTGTTTTTAACTGATCCATCCAGAGGCTGTGGGCATGGCCTTTGAGCAGATCCATATCGACCGACTGGAGGGCGGCGGAAACTTTCCCGGCGGCCTGTCTCACCCTTCCGGCATCAGAAGCAACGAACGCATCTTTCATCACGAGATAGGCCTGGTACACGTGTGTTAGCTGAGCTTTGAAACCGGGGGCGACCATTTCACGCGACGCAGGAGAGGTGGCCTGTCTGTCTGAGGCCGCCGATGTTGCAGGCTTCATTTGGCCGTGGTCATGCCCGGCTGGAGCATCGCCTCCTGCGGGATTCATCATACTTGGCTTTCCTGCCAGTTGAGCAGCTGCGTCGACATTAAATGTACCGTTGGTTACGATTTCTTCTCCTTCCTGCAATCCTTCCTGAACAAGGTACGAGTCGTTTGCCGCGGCGCCCAGTGTGATCTCCCGCATTTTAAAAGCCGGCTGCTCGGTGCCGGGCACTTTTACATACACGACCGCCCGGGTGCCGGTCCACAGCACGGCCGATTGCGGAATGGTAAGCTGTTCTCCCTGTTTCCTGACGTTCGCACTGACCGTGCCATTGATAAACATTTCAGGCTTGAGCTGCAAGCCGGGATTGTCCAGTTCCACCCTTACCCGCGCAATGCGGGTTGACGGATCGATTACCGGATCGATAAAGGAAACGGAGCCTTCGAATGTTTTCCCGGGGATCGACTGCGTGGTAAAAGCCACTTTTTGCGAGAGGGATATCCACGGAAGGTCCGATTCATAAGCATCGAAAACGGCCCATACCCTTGACAGGTCGGCCACATCGAACAGTACGGCTCCTTTTCCCGCGTAATCACCTTCATTTACTTTTCTTGAGGTCACGATGCCGGAAGTATTGGCATAGATGTCGAATGTTGATGTGACTTTCCCTGAGGTTTCGATGTCCCGGATTTGCTTTTCTGATAGTTTCCAATTCCGGAGTTTCTCCCGTGCGGCTTCCGTTACAGCCGGGTATTTGTCCTGCATGCTCAGCGCTTCCAAAAGTTCTTTTTGGGCGGTGACCAGTTCCGGCGAATAGATTTTCGCGATCAGCTGTCCCTTTTTTACAGATTCTCCGGTTACATTGATCAAAAGTTGTTCAATCCGTCCCGGGACATGGGCCGTTTGCGATTGTAAGCGGCGTTCATCGGGCCGGATCTTTCCGTATAGCAAAACCTCTCTCACGGCACTTCCCTTACCGACTATTGAAGTTTGCACTTCGGCCAGCTTCATGGCTGCCTCGCTCATCTCCAGGGCCTGGTCGTCGACCGGATTTGTTGACTTTTGCAAGGGGATCAAATCCATCCCGCAAATCGGGCACTGGCCGGGTTTGTCCATTCTGATCTGGGGGTGCATGGCGCAGGTCCAGATCGTTTTTTCCTCCCCCTCAGCATGATGATGCCCTTCATGCCGGCTTGCCGTTTCTTCTGTTGCGCTCTTTTCTTCGGGCGCAGACCCATGGAAGATCAGCCAGCCCATTAACAGGCCGGCAATGACCAGCAAGCTGCCCTTTATATAGTTATTTGAGAAGAATTTTCGTGTGTCCATTTTTTTAGATTTTAGATTTAAGATTTAAGAATCAAGATTCAGGATTCGAGATTCAGGATTCAGAAATCGAAACATATCTCCAATTGTTTATTTTTTTATTGAAACCGGCTTTCCCGTCTGCGCCGGAATATCCGGACGGGCATCCATCAGCTTTTCGGCCATTGCTATTGCTGTATTGTAATCGGCGATGGCTTCGATATGTTTGAAACCATAGTCAAGTGCCTTCAGCTGCATCCGCAACACCTCTTCATAATTATTGCCGGTGGTTGCATAACCGGTGACCAGCAGGTTCGTCGTTTTCCGGGCCAGTTCTTCCTGTTCGCGGTAAAGAACAACCCGCCTTTCGGCGTCATCCAGATCCTGAACGAACTGGCGGTATGCAACCCGCAGCTTATTTGTCAGATCGGCAGAGCGCTCGCCGGTCGCTTCCTCCATCAGCCGGGCTTCGCTTTGCATGGCTTTGTATTTTTTCCGGTAGATCGGAATGGAAACCGAAACCATCGGCATCACCATATCTTTGCCATTCATCATGGATGTGTTTCCGGTCCGTTCCTGAATAAGCATATAGTTCAGCCCGAGCCCCAGCATGGGCAGTCCCATCTTTTTTGCTTTTTCTTTCATCGCGGCATAGGAGCCGGCTTCATTCTCAAGCATTGTCAGCATCGGATTATTCTGCAGGATGCTGTCGGAAACGGCAGCTTTGTTTACCGGAAGCGGCTGCATGACCAGCGAATCGGTTATCCAGACCGGCGTTCCCGTTTCCCGATTCAGCAAGGCATTAAAACCGGCTTCTTTCGTTTTCCGTTGATCAGTCAGCAACGCCAGCCTGTTTTTTTGTTCCAGGATCTCCATTCTTACCCGGAGCACGTTGGACAGACCGGACTGATTGCCTCCCATGCCTTCCTGCATGCCGGCAGATGATGCATTTCCTGCCCGTCCTGAATTGGATGACCCCTGATTGGCCGTGCTGTTCATACTGCTGCCCATTCCTCCTGCCTGACTGTTCATTGAAGCGGCAGGTGCATTCATGGAACTGCTGCCTCCCTGCATCAACGGGTCAGCACCCCGGGCTTCCGGCGACTGGAATTTTACCAGCGCCAGTTTTTCGAGCGATTCAAGCAGTTCAATGTTTTCACGGACCAGGTCAATCTCATGGTCGTACTTCATCAACCGGTACCAGGAAGCCTTTACCTGGTAGAATAATCCCGCTTTGGCCTCGTTAAATGCTTCATATTTGGCCCGTGCCATCAGCGTTGCTTCGTCTTTGGCCGTCTTCAGCGTGCCAAACCAGGGAAACATTTGCATCAACTGGGCATTACCCACCTGATCGCCTCCCAGTAGTTCCATCGGTTTGGTAAAGAAGCCAAACGAAGCCTCCGGATCGGGCAATGAACCCACTTGCGGCACCTTTTCCAGCGCAGCCGTGTATTCCAGGTATTGCGCTTTCAGTTCCGGGTTGTTTTTGGCTGCCATTTCCAGATAGACCGACAGGGAATCCTGTGCCCGGGCTTGTCCTGTTGCCAAGCTGAAGAGCAGAGCGCAAAGGACAGAGAGCAGAACGGAAAACGGAGACCGGAGACCGGAAGGCGGATTTTCAGATTTCCGGATTTCCGGATTTCCGGATTGTCTGAATGTCTGCATATCCGGCCTCTGAATGCCATGAGTCCTGTATCCAGGCTCCTGTATCCTGATTCCCGGGTCTTGGCCCCTGCTTCCTGGTGCTTGTGTCTGTTTATTCGAAGATTGAACTTCGGAGAACGGTTTTGAAAACTTATAATTATTCATGCTTATCCTCCTTTCTGTTGCCTGTGGTCAAGGCGATGATTTGTTTCTCATGTTTCCGGGCTTCTCCCTCACGCCAAAAGCATTGCAGGATCGGCACCACGAACATGGTCATGATCTGGATGATCATTCCCCCGAAGGTTGGGATGGCCATGGGCACCATAATATCCGAGCCTTTCCCTGTTGACGATAAAACGGGCAGAAGTGCGATAATGGCGACGGCAGCGGTCATCATGGCAGGGCGTACCCGCTTGCGGCCGGCAATGACCACTGCCTCCCGCACTTCACCGACTGTCCTGGGTTTCTTTTCTTCAAAAACCTGATGAATATAGGTACCCATGATCACCCCGTCGTCGGTGGCGATCCCGAAAAGAGCAATAAAGCCGACCCATACCGCCACGCTCAGGTTGATGGGGTGGATCTGGAATAAATGCCTCATTTCAATCCCTGCAACGGAAAAATTCAGGAACCAGGGCTGACTGTACAGCCACAGCATGATAAAACCACCGGCGAAGGCGACAAAGACGCCCGAGAAGTGAATGGATGATGCCGTAAAGGTTTTGAACTGAAAATAAAGCAGCAGGAACACCAGCATTAAACTGATCGGTATCACGATCATCAGTCTTTTGGTAGCCCTTACCTGTTGTTCGTAGTTTCCGGCGAAGGTGTAACTGACCCCTGCGGGTAAAGTGAGTTCCCCCTGGTCGATTTTATCTTCCAGAAACTTTTGGGCTTCTTCCACCACATCCACTTCTGCCTTTGCGGGGACTTTGTCGAAGATCACGTACCCATTTAAAAAGGTGTTCTCCCCGCGGATCATCTGTGGTCCGCGGGTATAGGTAATATCGGCCAGTTCACCCAGCGGGATCTGAGCCCCGGTCATGGAAGGAACCAGTATTTCGCGGAGCCCTTCGGGGTCATCGCGGAGTTCACGGGCATAACGCGCCCTTACAGGGAACCGCTCGCGTCCTTCAACTGTGCGGGTAAGGGGCATCCCTCCGACCGCTACCTGCAGGATTTCCTGAATGTCTTCAACGGTCATGCCATAACGTGCGATGGCCTTTCTGTTCAGCTTGATTTCGATGTAGGGAGCACCCACAGCACGGTCATAAAATACAGAGGCGGGAACGACCGAAGGAACTTCTTTCAGCAGCGCTTCCAGTTGAATGCCGGCCTTCTCGATCGTTTCCAGGTCGGGGCCGAATACTTTTAAGCCCATGGGGGCCCGCATCCCGGTCGATAACATAATGAGCCGGGTCTGGATGGGCTGAAGCCGGGGAGCCGAAGTTAATCCGGGGATATTGGTCACCTTGACAATCTCGTTCCAGATGTCGTCGGGCGATTTGATCTCCGGCCTCCACTGACGGAAGTAATCACCCCCCTTGCCGGGAATGAGCTGCTGCTGTGCGATCTTTCTGAAGCCGTCCCGTTCGGGATTGTAAGTCGTGCTGTCTTTCAGGACAAAGCTTCCCTCCCTGTCCACTTTAAAAGTCATCCGGTGCCCTTCTTCATCCAGAATGTATTCGGGTACATAATTAATGGTATTTTCAAACATCTGAACCGGAGCAGGATCCAGGGCCGAATTGGTCCGTCCCCATTTTCCCACGGCCAGTTCCACCTCGGGAATGGTTGCCAGTCGTTTGTCGAGCAGTTCAACGTACTGCTGGTTTTTTTCGATCCCGCTGTGCGGCATGCTGGTGGGCATCAAAAGGAAGGAACCTTCATCGAGGGCAGGCATAAACTCTTTGCCAATGCCCGGGAAGGCAGCGCTAAAAGACTGCCAGGCCTTTGTTTCAGTGACAAACTTCGGCATAAATCCCAACATGCGGTTTGCTCCCTGCCAGGCCAGTATTCCGAACAGGATGGTCACAAAGGGCAATGTCATGAATGTCCATTTGTTTCGCAGGGCCCACCGAAGGATCGGTTCGTAGAAATGCACGACCAGCATGAGAACACCCAATATCAGAACAACCAGTAATCCCACGAACAGGTAATTGGTGAGGTGGCTGTTTGCCGCACCGAGGGGCAACCACTCGACCGTGAGGTACCAAAGGGCGGCCAGCAGGGTGATGCCGATATTGATGTAGTTGGGGAACTCCTTCCGTTTTTCAGGCCATTTGTATTCAAACAGGTTATTTAAACCGATCAGGACCAGGGCCAGCGCGGGGATCTGTTCCCAGGCCACGGCGAATACAATACCGGCGGCAATCAGGATGCTGTTGAAGATCCGGCTGATCCGTTTTTTATCGAACCTGACCGAGAAGAAAATATTGGCCAGGGTGGGGAGTACAACAATCCCCAGAAGGAATGATGCCAGCAAGGCGTACGTCTTTGTAAATGCCAGCGGCCTGAACAGCTTGCCTTCGGCTGCCTGCATCGCGAATACAGGGAGGAAACTGACAATGGTCGTGCTCAGAGCTGTGGTGATGGCCGAAGAAACTTCACCGGTGGCCGTATAAATCACATTGATCAGATGCTTTCCTTTGGCATCCCTGTTCTCCGGCATTTCCAGGTGCCGGATGATATTCTCTACGAAAACAATGCCCACGTCAACCATGACCCCGATGGCGATCGCGATACCTGAAAGGGCGACAATATTGGCATCCACGCCGGTAAGCTTCATTACAATAAAGGTCATCAGCACGGCAACCGGGAGTAAGGATGAAATAAGGATCGAAGCCCGGAGATTCAGCACCAGGATAATAATGACGATGATCGAGATCAGGATCTCGTGTGAAAGGGCCGATTCGAGCGTGCCAACGGTTTCCCTGATCAGTCCGGTCCGGTCGTAGAAAGGGACAACGGTCACTTTCGATACGGTACCGTCGGCCAGTGTTTTGGAGGGCAGACCGGGAGCCATCTCTGCAATTTTCTTTTTTACATTGTTGATGACCTCCATCGGATTGGAGCCGTAACGTGCCACCACGACTGCTCCGACGGCTTCCACGCCATCCTTATCCAGACCACCACGGCGGGTAGCCGGGCCAAAACTGACCCTGGCCACATCACTGATCCTGACCGGCACATTGTTGCGGACAGCAACGACGGCATCCCGCAAATCGTCCAGCGTTTTGATGTAACCTAAACCCCTGACCACATACTCCACCTGGTTCAGCTCGATGGTCTCGGCGCCAATATCAAGGTTGCTTTTTTTCACAGCCTGCATGATATCCATGACCGAAACACCGAAGGCTTTCATGGCATTGGGGTCGATATCCACCTGGTATTCCTTGACAAAGCCGCCGATCGAGGCTACTTCCGAAACGCCTCCGGCCGCCGACAGGGCATATTTCACGGAATAGTCCTGAATCGTACGCAGTTCATGCGGATCCCACCCGCCGGTGGGTTTCCCGGTCTTCGGATCACGCCCCTCCAGGGTGTACCAGAAGACCTGTCCCAGGGCCGTGGCATCCGGTCCCAGTGCAGGCTGCACCCCTTCAGGCAAGGTGCCCGGGGGCAGCGAGTTCAGCTTTTCCAAAACACGCGACCGGCTCCAGTAAAACTCAATGTTATCTTCAAAAATGATATAAATGAACGACATTCCGAACATGGAAGTGCTCCGGATGGTTTTCACACCCGGGATTCCCAGCAGGGAAGTCGTTAACGGATAGGTGATCTGATCCTCAATGTCTTTGGGTGAACGCCCCATCCATTCGGTGGCTACGATCTGCTGGTTTTCCCCGATATCGGGGATGGCGTCGACCGGCACCGGATCGGAAGGAAGAATACCTGTATCCCAGCCAAACGGGGCATTGACAATGCCCCAACTGATCATAATAATCAGGATCAGGAAAGTCACCAGCTTGTTTTCCAGAAAAAAAAGGATTAACTTTTTCAATTTATGAATGATTTTGGTTGATAAATAAATATGTCGGTTTGACCGGGATGATCCCGGGACACAACTATACTATGCCGGCCCGAGGGTGGCATAAACCTTTCTAATCAGTCATAAACGGAAAACCTGAAGCCTGGTGAGCCGGGTTTTCATGCCTGGCGGAGGAAGTGATTCGGCAGGCGAAAAACGAACAAACGGAACAGCTTCCGGCGCCGCGGTCACAGGCACAAGAATGACTGCCAGCAGCAACAGAAAGACGAGCACCAAATCCTGAACAAAGGGGGGGACGAAATCCTCCTGCATCCGGACCAGCTGATGTTCATCATGGCAGCAGTTTCCCATTGAGCAACTGCTTTCTCCTGAACACCCCTGTGCAGTGGATGAAAAAAGAGACACACCGGCAAGCTCGCCTCCGCAAAAGTGCCTGGAGATCGATACGCCCGCTGTGAAAATAATCAAAAGCAGACTCAGGATAATATGGCTGATCCTTTTTGTCATCACTTATATTATACGAATTTTCTCATACAAAGAAACAATTTAGCTAAGATATGAGATTTACAGAATTTGCGGGAAGATATATAAAATTATCGGATTACATACCTGCAGAAGGGTTGGCCACGGCCTCATTGCTGCAAATGGCCCCGGTTTCTTCCATCGTTGCAAAACCTTTTCCGGCCGCTTTTTTATATTCCGACGGACTCATCCCTGTGATCTTCTTGAATTGGGAACTCAGCAATTGCGTGCTGCCGTATCCAAGTTGCCGGGCGATTTCTCTCAGCGATAACCGACCCTCCAGAAGCAGTTCCTTAGACTTCTCAGCTTTTTCGATCATCATGAATTTCTCGATCGTGGTCTTTTCGGAAGAAGAAAAAATGCTGCTCAGATACGAATAGTCCTCACCCAGGACCTGCGAAAGGTAACCCGAAAAATTACGGTTGCAGGCGACATGGTTCCCCTGCTGAACCCAGTCGGCAATCTCAGTCTTCATCGCTTCAATCAATCTTTCCCTTTTGTTCGATAACAGCGTGAAACCTCTTCGCCCAATGGCGCTGGAAAACTGCCTCAACTGTTCCTTTTCTGCTTTTTTTGAAAGGATGAGCGATCCCGGACGGACTGACCGGATCGTTAACCCGGCATTCACCGCTTCCCCGGTAATGGTTTCAATGTCCTGGAGGGAAACCATGTTTTTAATATACAGATACTGGCGCTTAGGGCGGTCCATTGTGGAATAGAATTTATTTTTTAATTGCTGATTGGTAATAAAAGAATATCTTTAAACTTTAAAAACGGCTCATGCTGCCGGGGTGGAGGCAACTCAGTAAAGTTAATCAATTTTTTGGGATTCTTCTCCAGCATGATGCATACTTATACCCAAGAACGACATTAATTTTTCGAACGTAGTTCCGAAACCGACAGGCAATAAATGGAGACGATCCAATTGAAATGGCTTAAAGAGCATAGAAAAATAAGACACACTTTAATCATTAATTTTGAAAAATAAACGTATGAGGAATTTGGCATTAATATTATTAACGATCGGTTTTGGTTGTCAGCCTGCAGCCAAAAAAACGCAGGAGCCTGATTTAAAGGCCGCATTTGACAGTACGATTAACGGAAAGCAAACGACACTTTTTACACTTGAGAATGAAAATGGAATGCAGGTTATGCTGACCAATTATGGTGCAAAGATCGTTTCCGTGAAGGTTCCTGACAGCCAGGGAAATCAGGCCGACGTTGTTCTCGGGTTTAACTCCGTTAAGGAGTATGCCACCCTGGATGCCGGGCAAGGCGCAGTGGTGGGGCCTTATGCCAACAGGATTGCCAATGCGCGTTTTGAACTGAACGGAGAAACGTATCAGTTGGAAGTCAACAATCATCAGGCGAACCTGCATTCCGGGCCCAACAGCTTTTTCAGGCAGGTTTATGATGCGAAGGAAATCCGGAATCCGGATGGTCCTGCTGTGGAAATGACCCTCCACAGCAAGGATGGCGATTCGGGCTTTCCCGGTAATAAGGAAGTCAAGGTGACCTATACCTTAACCAATGATAACGGATTGAGAATTGATTACCAGGCTACAACCGACAAAGCCTGTCCGTTTAACCTGACCAATCATGTCTATTTCAATTTAAAGGGAGAAGGCGACGGAGAGATCACCGATCATGTTGTTTTTCTTGATGCCGACTCAACCACGGAGGTAATTAACAACGAACTGATCCCTACCGGGAAAATCATCGCCATCAAGGGGACCGACATGGATTTCACCACTCCCAGGGTGGTGGGTGACCGGATCAACTCGGAATTCCTTCCCATCAAAGTTGCAGGTGGTTACGATCACAATTACATCCTGAATAAGGATCAGCATAAGCCAGAGATGACCTTGTGCGGAACGGTTTATGAGCCGCAGTCGGGGCGCTTCATGGAGATATTCACGACAGAACCTGCTGTGCAGTTTTATACGGGTAACTTCCTGGATGGCAGCCTGACGGGAAAGAGCGGAAAGAAATATGAGCATCGCTACGGAATGTGTTTTGAAACCCAGCACTATCCCGATTCTCCCAATCATCCGAATTTTCCCAATACGGTTGTGAACCCCGGAGACACCCTGAAATCCACAACGATTTACAAGTTTTCGGTGAAGCAGTAGAAAAAGATAGCCCAACCTTTGAAAGAAGCCTTCCGGTTCATATCCGGAAGGCTTCTTTATTCTGTCAAAGGCCGGTTCTTGTTTTTAATCCCGCCAGGAAGGTTTGCAGGAGAACAAACCATTTTTGCTGTTTTGTGTTTTAGAACAGGGGAATTGCGGATGATAGTCCGCTGAGTTGAATACGGAAAAATTTTTCAGATGGAGGATAAATCATAACCTATTGACAATGAAAGATAACCGGGATGCTTTTATGCGGTTTCATGAACGCAATGAGAAACTTCGGGCGCAATATGATCAGGGATATACAGAACGTCAGCATGCGAAAGGCAAATTAACGGCGAGGGAACGGATCGATATTCTGTTCGATAAAAACACATTTGAAGAATTGGATGCTTTTGTGCGTTCCTCGCTGGGTAATAAGCCGGGGGCCTATGGGGATGGCGTCATTTGCGGGCATGGCCGTATCAACGGGCGGAAAGCATTTGCTTATGCACAGGATTTTAACTTCATGGGAGGCTCACTGGGGGCCGCACATGCCGAGAAGATCGTCAAGGTGCAGGACATGGCCATGAAGATGGGACATCCCATTATCGGGCTGATCGATTCCGGAGGGGCCCGTATTCAGGAAGGGATCGCCAGCCTTACCGGGTATGGGGGCATATTCCTGCGAAACATCAAGTCGTCGGGTATCATTCCTCAGATCTCTGTGATTCTGGGACCTGCGGCGGGAGGGGCCGTATATTCACCCGCGCTGACCGATTTCATATTCATGACCCGGCACATCGCCCGGATGTTCGTAACGGGACCGGAGATTGTGAAAGAGGTATTGAACGAAGAGATCAGTTTTGAACAGTTGGGGGGTGCCGACGTGCATGCGGTGAAGAGCGGTGTCGCCCAATTTGTGTTTGATGATGAGGAACATACCCTGCTCGGGGTAAGAAAACTGCTGCAATATCTGCCCTCAAACAACATTGAACTGCCGCCGCAGGGAATGGTGGAACCCGTTTCACCTCCCAAGCCCGAACGTTTGAGGCTGATCATCCCCGACGAGTCGGTTCTTCCCTACGATATGTTCGATATTATCCACAACCTGATCGACCAGGACAGCTTGCTTGAGGTAAGCGAAGCGTTTGCCCAGAATATGATTACCTGTTTTGCCCGGCTCAACAACCGTGTGATCGGGATCGTAGCCAATCAGCCCAAGGTGCTTGCCGGCGTTCTGGATGTGAATTCATCGGTCAAGGCAGCACGTTTTGTGCGCTTTTGCGATGCATTTAACATTCCGCTCCTGGTGCTGGAGGATGTGCCGGGGTTTTTGCCGGGCTCCGAGCAGGAACATACCGGATTGATCAGGCATGGGGCCAAATTACTTTATGCCTTTGGGGAGGCTTCGGTGCCTAAGATTACCGTGATCACCCGCAAAGCGTACGGAGGAGCGTACATTGTGATGAACAGTAAAAATATGGGAGGCGATTTTAACTTCGCCTGGCCGACAGCCGAGGTGGCCGTGATGGGTCCTGAGGGGGCCATTAAAATTCTGAACCGCAAGGAGATCGCGGAAGCAGAAGATCCGGCAAAACTGAAGCAGAAACTGATACAGGAGTATCGTGAAACAACTGCAAATCCGTACATCGCCGACGAATACGGGTTTATTGATGAAGTAATTGATCCGGCTGTGACCCGGCAGAAACTGGTTACAGCATTTGACCTGCTGCAAAATAAGTATCTTGAAAAATTACCCCGTAAGCACGGGAATATGCCCTTATGATTTCAATTAAATCCATATTGATAGCCAATCGCGGCGAAATTGCAGTCCGCGTGATCAAGACAGCAAGGAGGATGGGAATAAAGACCTACGCCTTCCAGACACCGCAGGAAGCCAACGCCGTATACCTCAACTGGGCCGACGAGATCATCCGCGTGCCCGATGAGCCGGCAGGCCGGCCGGTTTTTTTGAACCCGGGATTGATTGTGCGCTATGCCCGGGAATATAAAATTGATGCCATTCATCCGGGTTATGGATTTCTGGCGGAAAACCCCGACCTTCCGGAGTTATGCGCCGGTGAGGGCATTCTGTTTATCGGTCCCTCGGCCGATATTATCCGGAAAATGGGCGACAAAAATGAAGCCCGGCAACTGGCGGTGGAAGCCGGCATACCGGTCGTAAAAGGAAGCAGTGTTCCCATTCATTCGATCGGCGAAGCCCGGGATCAGATCAAAAAGATCGGCTTTCCTGTAATCCTCAAAGCCTTGGCCGGCGGAGGCGGAAAAGGCATGCGTGTGGTCACCAAAGCATCGGAGCTGGAAACAGCTTATAAAATGGCAGTGAATGAAGCGACCAACGCATTCAACAACGGGGCTATGCTGATCGAGAAGTACGTCGACAAACCACGTCACATTGAGATCCAGATCCTTGCCGATAAGCATGGATCGGCCGTGCATTTGTATGAACGGGAATGCTCCATTCAGCGGAACCATCAAAAACTTCTGGAGGAGGCACCATCGCCGGCGCTCAGTGAGGTTCTGCGCGAAAAGATTACCGGCGACGCACTGAAGCTTGCCCGGGCCACCGGCTATTTTACCCTTGGCACCGTCGAATTCCTTGTCGACCAGAAAAAGCACTACTACTTCATGGAGATGAATACCCGGATCCAGGTGGAGCATCCGGTTACAGAGGCTATTACGGGCCTCGATCTGGTGGAATGGCAAATCCGGACGGCTGCGGGAGAAAAACTGGCTTTTCAGCAGAACGACATTGCCAGAAGCGGCTGGGCAATGGAGTTCCGGATCAACGCAGAAGATGTCCAGGCCGGCTTCGCACCCAACTTTGGTATCATCGACGAAATGAACTTCCCCGCATACCCGGGACTCCGTGTGGACTCCGGCTTTACCCCGGGTTCCGTAATCCCCGGTATGTACGATTCCCTGATCGCGAAACTGATTGTGAGCGGAAAAGACCGGGAATCGGTCATCGAAAAATCGATTGGCATCATGCAGCACAGCAACATCGAGGGGATCAAAACCACCATCCCCTTTTTCAAGGCCGTCCTGCACCACCCGGCATTTGTATCCGGAAATTTCAATACTTCATTTATCAGCGAGATGAAGGAACTGTTTTACCAGGAGGAAAATGAAGAAGAAGCTGCCGCCATGATTGCTCTCCAGACTTACCTCAATGAGGTGGAGCTGATCGAAAACAAACAAATCGGATCGGAGACCGCTACACCCTGGATATCCAGGATGTGGAATAAACTTTTTTAAAATGGAGAAAAGACCAGACCAAAAATATATCGTCTCGGGCAGTGAAAAAAAATATGCATTCGTTACCGGGAATTTCAGGATAAAACCGGCAGACAAGCGAAAAATTGAGCAAAATAAGAAAGGCGTTTTTAAGGTGTCAATCGGGAAAACGGTCTTTACCGGAGAAGTTATCCACAAAAGACAGAATAAGTTCAGCGTGCGGATCAATGGGAATATTTACCATTTTTTGATCGACAGGGAAGAGGCATTTCTGCGAAAAGCGGCATTGGCTGCAGCAAATGGCATGGAACGGGGTTACGCGATCAAGTCGCCGATGCCGGGAAAAATCCGCGATGTGTTTGTGAACCGCGGAGCTACCGTAAAAAAAGGCGAAGCCCTGCTCATCCTCGAAGCCATGAAAATGCAAAATCAGGTGCTGGCATCAGAAGACGCAAAGGTCGTGGCCGTTCATGTGAAACCCGATGACACCGTGCTGAGCGGACAGAACCTGATCGACATGGAAAGATTATAATTTTTATGGTCTCTCATTTCAGGTAAACCACACCTTTTGTGAGATCCCTTCCGTTTTCACCATGATGATTTTATAAATAAGAGTTTCGGCTCTGTTTGTCTTTATTGAGCAGGTGTTCCGGGATGAATGGTTTCAGCGTTTTAAGTATTAAAGTCAAAAAAAATGAATAGTTTGCGTTTTGTTCGATTCGGGTGGTTGGCCGCTTTTTTGCTTTTGCAGGGATGGGTGCAAAGGGTGGAAGCTCAGCATTCGGATGCGAATGTTTTTGGGGATGTAAAAGTGAAAGGAAAGAATGAACACATTCCCTTTGCCACTATTTTTGTGGAAGGCACGAAATTGGGTACTTCGACTGATCACACAGGACATTACATGTTGATTGATCTTCCTCCGGGGACACATATTCTCGTAGCTAAGTCGGTCGGATATAAATCAGCCAGAGATACGGTCACCGTTGTGAAAGGACAGACAAGGGAGGTGAATTTTGCGCTGGCGGAGGAGACCATGGCAATCAATGAAGTGGTGATTACGGGCACAAAAACATTTAAACGGCAGACCGATTCGCCTGTAATCGTCAATATCCTGGATGCGAAATCATTGAATCTGGTTCAGGCCACGAATATTTCGGAAGGGCTTCGTTTTCAGCCCGGACTGCGGGTGGAAACGGATTGTCAGACCTGTAATTATACGCAATTGCGAATGAACGGTCTGGGTGGGAGCTATTCACAGATCCTGATTAACGGGCGTCCGGTGTTCAGTCCGCTGACCGGTCTGTACGGTATGGAGCAGATCCCGGCGAACATGGTCGAACGGATCGAAGTTGTCCGGGGTGGCGGTTCCGCGCTGTATGGTTCGAGTGCCATTGGCGGAACGGTCAACATCATTACCCGGATTCCTGCCGAGGCCGGATATGACTTCAGCGTCACGGGACAGCGGATTGATGGCGGATCGAATGACCTTGTCATCAGTGGCAATCTAAACATGCTTACCCATAAGCGCAATGCAGGAGCAGCCATTTTTATCAATAAACGGGATCGTCAGGCGTATGATCACAACGGCGATCACTTCTCGGAACTGCCCGAGTTAAAGAACAATTCGTTTGGAGCGAACCTATTTTTTAAGCCTTCTTTTAATCAAAAACTGGAACTTAACTTTTCAAGCTTATATGAATACCGCTATGGCGGAGAAGAAACAGACAAACCTGCATACCAGGCCCAACAATCGGAAGAAAGGACGCATCATGTGTTCATGGGCGGGCTTGATTACCAGATCGATTTTAATGATAACCGCAGTTCATTCATCACCTACTTTGCGGGACAGTATACTGAGAGGGATCATTACACCGGTATTTTCCCGGACGATCCGGCTGCCGTTCAGGCACAGCTGGAAAATCCTCCTTATGGCTTTACCGAAAACACGACCCTTCAGCTGGGAAGCCAGTTAAATCACCGGCTCACAGCGTTCCTCGGGGGGAGCAATAATCTGACCGTAGGTGCTGAATATGTAGTTGATGATGTGCTGGACACGATCCCGGCTTACCAGTACGTGACCGATCAGGAAACAAGGACGGCAGCAGGTTTCGCCCAGAGCGACTGGGATATCCTGCCTTCACTGAATTTATTGACCGGTATCCGGATCGACAAACACAACCTGGTCGACAAAGCTATTGTCAGTCCGAGGGTTTCGCTCTTGTATAAATACGGACCGGGTACGCAGTTCAGATTTACCTGGGGTACCGGTTTCCGGGCTCCTCAGGCTTTTGATTCGGACATGCATATTGCTTTCGCGGGAGGAGGTGTTTCCAGGATTTCCCTGGCGCAGGATCTGAAGGAGGAGCGGTCGAACAGTTACAGCGCTTCTGTGAACTATGACAAGGCTACAGAACTGTTCATCGCCGGATTTACCCTGGAGGGATTTTATACCAGGCTGAATGATGCTTTTTATCTGGAGCCCGCCGGTTCGGATGAACATGGCGAACTGTTTGAAAAGCGAAACGGGCCGGGAGCCACGGTTCAGGGAGGAACGCTTGAACTTCGCGCCAACTGTAACCGAAAAATCCAATTGGAAGCAGGTTTCACCCTTCAATCCAGCAAATTTGAAAAGCCTGTCGAAAATATTGAAGGTCTCGAAGCCCGGCGCCAGTTCATGCGGACTCCAGATGAATATGGCTATCTGACCTTGCTGATCACGCCGAACGACCGGATTAATGCATCGGTCAGCAGCATTTATACCGGGCCTATGGAACTGGTCCATTTCGCAGGTGCCCCGGAGCAGCCCGCCGACACTTATGTAACAACGCCATCATTTACGGAACTGAATCTTAAAGTGGGGTATACGTTTTTGTTTAAACAGATCGATTCAGGAATTGAGGTTTTTGGCGGCGTAAAAAATCTGACAAACAGCTACCAGGATGATTTTGATTCGGGAAAAAACCGGGACAGTAACTATATTTACGGCCCGGCAGCGCCCAAAACAATTTATCTGGGACTGCGCCTGATGTCGCTGTGACCCTGTAATCAGAAATTGACAGAAACTTAATCTTTCAAGGGGATCAAGCAGAATGTTGAAAGTTATTTTTGAGGGGACGGAAAAGGAAGAACGGAGGCGGGAAACCGGAAAACGGATTTTCAGATTCCTGGATTGTCGGGAAATCTGAATATCTGACTCTTGATTCTTGATATTTTACGACTAAAAAGATACAATAATTCATGAAACGAAGGGACTTTTTGAATTTTGGAATGATTGCCGCGGCAGGAGGTGCCCTGGCGTCCACCGCCATGATCGGACAGGATGCCAAAGCTGCGGAGAAGAGCAAAGGAAAGACAAAGAATATTATTTTTCTGGTCAGTGACGGGATGAGTACCGGCACCCTGAATATGGCCGATCTGCTGTTGCGCAGAAAAGAAGGTCATGGGAGTCACTGGCTTGACTTATACCGTCAGAACAGGATCAAAAGAGCATTGATGGACACGGCATCGGCCGATTCGCTGGTCACTGATTCGGCGGCGGCGTCGTCTTCCTGGGGCGGCGGACACCGCGTCAACAACGGTTCACTGAATACCGGGCCCGATGGCACGGACTATAAGCCCATTCTTCAGAAATTCAGAGAGGCCGGAAAGTCGGTTGGCTGCGTAACGACGGTTCCTGTCACTCATGCCACGCCGGCGGGATTCTGCATTAACGCCAAGTCGAGAGATCAGGCGGTCATTGCCGGTTTGTATCTTCCCCTGCGTTTCGATGTGATGATGGGCGGCGGAGCACAGTATTTCAAAGACAAGCGAAAAGACGGACGTGATTTATTTGCTGAATTCGCCTCGGGCGGTTACACGGTTGCCCGCACGAGAGCGGAAATGAATGCTGCGGGAGCAGATAAACCTCTGCTGGGCGTTTTCAGTGAGGATATTCCCTACACACTTGATCAGAAAGCGGACAACGAGCTTTTAGCCGGTATTCCGACGCTGGCCGACATGACCAGGAAAGCCATCGAACAGATGAGTGGTAATCGGGAAGGTTTTGTGCTTCAGGTGGAAGGCGGTAAAGTTGATTGGGCTGCACATGCGAACGATATCGGGGCACTGCTTTATGATCAGATCGCTTTTGATGAAGCTGTCGGGGTGGCCATTGCTTTTGCCGAAAAAAGGGACGATACCCTGATCATCATCACGACCGATCACGGAAATGCGAATCCGGGGCTGATCAGCAGCAAGAATGTCAATGAAAAATTCGACCTGATCCAACATTTTACCCATACGAATGAGTGGATTTTGAAGAGTGTCCGTAAAAATGACTCTCCGTCTCACCTGATTGAGCTGATCCGGACGGCCCAGGGGTATTCCATTACAAAAGATGAAGCGGCTGAGGTCCTCTCGCATTATGCGGATCTGAGTAATGACGGCTTATATAACGACTACAAATTACCCTATAAACAATTGGCTCAGATCCAGCAAAATTATACTTCGGTATACTGGTCGGGCATGAGCCACTCGGCCGACTATGTTGAACTGGCGATGTTTGGCCCGGGAAGTGAATTGCTGAAACCCTTTGTTTTGAATACAGATCTGCACAACCTGATGTTGCAGGCCGCCGGGGTCAATGCATTGGCTGCAGTGCACTGAACAGAATAACGCCCCGTCAGGAAAGCCACCCGTCCTGCGCCTGACGGGCCTGCCCGGGACATTTTGCTTTTTTGTTTTATAATCGCTATTTATTGGGATTGTTGGTGAGCACCTCATTTCCTTACTTTGCCACCGATGATCAAAACCTTTAAACACCGGATCAGGCAGCTCTCTGCATTTATCTGCATGACAGTGGTGGCCATGCTGGCATTAAATGACATTGTATTTCTGCATGCTCATGAATTGCCAAACGGTCAGGTCATCATTCACGCGCATCCTTACAGCAACGGAGCTGATTCGGTTCCGCTGAAGAAGCATCATCATTCGACCACCGAATACATCACGATCGACCACGTGCTGCTTCTGTTTCCTTGTTCTTTTTTCACACTTGCAGCGGTATACTTCTGCCACCGTTTCATAAGAGGCTGCCCGGTTCAGCGGCAAATCACGCCTGTTTATCTGCGGCGATTTTCAGGAAGATCACCCCCTTATGCGCCTTTCGTTATCTATGTTACTTTTCCTGCCGGATATATAAGGGTGTTTCTGCACCGCTGCCGGTACTTTTATTGTT
>JBFXKJ010000026.1:0-27723 GCA_050173895.1 Mangrovibacterium sp.
GTTCTCGCTTAGGATATACACAATCATTCCGGTTCAGGTTTCAAAAAATTTACCAGATTTTCATTCCTGTTTGTGTTTGTGCTCGTTTCATTTTTGTTTCACAAGGATTTATTTCGTTTTTATTTTAGAATATCTACGTTTATCTTTTCAAAAATAAAAAATATTTCGAAATAAAAGCAAATAATCCGAATTATTTATTCTGAGATGTTTATTCTCATGGCGTCCGGATAAAGGTTTTTTGTCAAGGGAACCGCCCTGCACATCAGGTCACAGCTATGCCGGGCACTCAGCCTATTTCGTTTACTTCTTTCTCATGCTCCATTATTTATCGCATTGTTATGTTTTATTATTTTATTTTTCATTTTAACAGCAAGAAAATCCTCCATTGGAAACAAAAACAAATTTGAAAAACGACAGGTATCCTGCCGGTGATCCGGATGTAAGCAGGTACTTGCGGTGAGCATGGCTGTTGCTATGGTGGAAGGTTCGGGGATCTAGGTCACTTCAACGGGAATATCTGGATCGGTGTTTCTGGTTCGGATGATCGCAAAAAAAAAGCTGCACTGTCAAGCCGGTGCAGCCTTTTGTCATGGCGTATTTCTATTCAAACATGTCGCGCATTTTTTCAAAGAAGTTTTTGTCGCCGGCACCGGGAGCCTGTTGAAAATTGAGCGATTGCTGGAGCTTTTCCAACATCTTCCGCTCTTCGGGGGTTATTTTTTTAGGGATCCAGGCATGGATCCGCACCAACAGGTCGCCTCTGCCATAGCCGTTCACGTCGGGCAGGCCTTTGCCTCTCAGGCGGAGGATCTTTTCGGGCTGTGTCCCTGGCTCAATTTTGACCTTGACTTTATTGTCTACCGTAGGAATCTCGGAGGTCGTGCCCAGAATGAAATCGGGCATGTTTATAAAGAGATTATAAATCAGGTTATTCCCATCGCGGATCAGCTCAGGGTGTGACTCTTCCTGGATCAGTACCAGCAAGTCGCCGTTGATGCCTCCATGGCGTCCGGCATTTCCTTTGCCTGAAACGTTCAGCTGCATCCCTTCGCCCACTCCCGCAGGGATTTTGATGCTGACCACTTCTTCGCCGCGAACCACGCCTTCGCCTGCGCAGCTGGTACATTTGTTTTTGATGACCTGTCCTTCACCGTTGCAGGTCGGACAAGTTGTCGTAGTCTGCATTTGTCCCAGTAAGGTATTCGTGACACGGGTCACGTGGCCGCTTCCCCGGCAAGTGGAGCAGGTGGAATAATCAGAACCCCCTGCTGCTCCGGTTCCGTGGCAGACCTCACAGCTGACATATTTTTTAAGCTTCAGCTTTTTTTCAACACCTTTATCGATTTCATTCAGGCTAAGCATGACTTTCACGCGCAGGTCGGATCCCCGGTGCACCCGGCGGCCCTGCTGACGGGATCCTCCGCCAAATCCGCTGAATCCTCCGAATCCACCAAACCCTCCTCCGCCGAAGATATCGCCGAACATGGAGAAAATGTCGTCCATCGACATGTCGTGCTGCCCGAAGCCGCTTCCTGCTCCGCCCATTCCGGCGTGGCCAAACTGATCATAACGCTGTTTTTTCTGCGGGTTGCTCAGCACTTCATACGCTTCGGCTGCCTCCTTGAACTTCTCCTCTGCTTCTTTATCACCCGGGTTTTTATCCGGGTGATACTGAATGGCTTTCTTCCGGTAGGCTTTCTTGATTTCATCGGCGCCTGCATCTTTACCGACACCCAGTACTTCGTAATAATCTCTTTTTGTCATGCTTTTCAGTTCCTATATTCGATTATTCGCCAATCACGACCTTCGCAAAGCGAATAACCTTTTCGTTCAGCGTATATCCTTTCTGGATCACATCCACTACTTTGCCTTTCAGTTCTTCAGCAGGCGCGGGGATCTTGGTGATGGCTTCGTGCAGGTCAGTGTCGAAGTCCTTTCCTTTTGCGTCGATCTCCCGGATTCCATTCTGTTTGAGAAATTCCTGAAACTTATTATAGATCAGGATAACACCTTGTTTGAACGGATTTTCTTCTTCCACTTCGGCAAAAGCTGCAAGGGCACGTTCCAGGTCGTCAATAACCGGCAGGATATTCGTCAGGACGGTTTCTCCGCCCGATTTCATCAGCTCCATTTTCTCCCGAAGGGTCCGCTTGCGGAAGTTGTCAAACTCGGCCTGCAGTCGAAGGTGCTTGTCCCTGATCCCGGCGATCTCCTTTTCCAGTTTTTCGATCTGCTCGTGATTTTTGTCTTTCTTTGGTTTTTTTTCTTCCTTTTTTCCCTCTTTCCCTTCTTTTTGGCCGGTCACATCCGGCTCTGCCGTTTCATGCATTTCCGTCGCGTTTTGCTCCTGATTTTTTATATCTTTTTCGTCTCCCATTTTTGCTTTGTATTTTGTTGTTAACGGTTTGAATGTGAACAAAAATTCTGCCATCCCGGTTGAAAAGACAAAATGGCACACCCATTTTCATTAAGGTGACAAAAGTATTAAAAAAGAAAGGCAGTGCAACCGCACTGCCTTATAAATAGACTGATCGTCCATGTTATTTTAATAATTGCTCAAGTGTTTCTTCAAGAGCCCTTCCCCGGAGATTTTTTGCGACAATCGTTCCATCCCCGTCGATGAGAAAATTGGAAGGGATACTTCTGACCCCGTAAACAGATGCGTACCGGGAACTCCAGCCTTTCAGGTCGCTCACATGGGTGTTCCAGATGAGACTGTCTTCTTTCACCGCATTTTCCCAATCGGCTTTTGTCTTGTCGAGCGATACGCCGAAAACAGTGAAGCCTTCCCCCTTTTTGAAACTTTTGTCTTTATATTTATGATAGGCTGCCACAACGGTCGGATTTTCCCTTCGGCACGGGGGGCACCAGGATGCCCAGAAGTCGATCAACACGAGTTTACCTTTCAGGGCCGAAAGCTTCATCTCTTCTCCACTTAATGATCTTTCTGAAATTTCGGGTGCTTTGTCCCCAACTTCGGTTCCGGTCTTTGCGCTGCCGGCCTTCGTTCCAAAGGTAAATCCGCTAAGCAGCACCACCAGGGTCAGTATTTTCTTCCTGTTGTTCATACAGAATAATTATTTAGAATAATTCTGCGCAAGTATAGGTAAAATTATTGAGCAGGCAAAAGGCGAATTGTTAAAGATTTTAAACGGCACACCGGAAAACGGGGTTCTTTTCGGGGAGCAACGCGTTAAAGGGATCTTCTGCATTCCGTTTCATGCGTTTTTTTAATCAATTCGTTTGATTTCGGCGCCGATTGCCTGCAACCGGAGGTCGATCTGTTCGTAGCCGCGGTCGATCTGTTCGATATTAAAGATTTTGCTGGTCCCCTTTGCTGAAAGTGCGGCGATAAGCAGGGCGACACCTGCGCGGATATCGGGCGACGACATGGTCGTGCCCCGAAGCTGATGTTTGTGGTCAAGCCCGATCACTGTTGCGCGGTGCGGGTCACACAGAATGATCTGAGCGCCCATGTCGATCAGCTTATCCACAAAGAAGAGGCGGCTTTCAAACATTTTCTGATGAATCAGCACGGTTCCTTTGGCCTGGGTGGCCACTACCAGGAAGATACTTAACAGGTCGGGGGTCAGCCCCGGCCAGACGGCATCGGAGATGATCATGATCGATCCGTCGATAAAGGTTTCGATCTCATAGCTGCTTTGCTCCGGAATAAAAATGGCATCGTCATTGATTTCCATCTGGATGCCCAGCTTGCGGAATGAATCAGGGATGATTCCCAAATGGGGTACCCCGGCATTGGGGATTGTTATCTCCGATCCCGTCATTGCTGCCAGCCCGATGAAGCTTCCCACCTCGATCATGTCGGGGAGTACCCGATGTGCGCAACCGGACAGGGAAGAAACTCCTTCGATACAAAGGAGGTTGGATCCGATACCGGTTATTCGCGCGCCCATGGAGACCAGCATGGCTGAAAGCTGCTGGAGATAGGGTTCGCAGGCTGCGTTATAGATGGTTGTCGTTCCTTCGGCCAGCACCGCTGCCATCAGAATATTGGCTGTGCCGGTCACGGAGGCTTCCTCAAGCAGCATATAAGCTCCCCTGAGTCTTCGGGCTGTGACGGTATAGGTATTTTTCTGAATATCGAAGTCAAAGTCGGCACCGAGCTTTTGCAGACCTATAAAGTGCGTATCCAGACGGCGACGCCCGATTTTGTCCCCTCCGGGCTGCGGGATGAAAGCTTTTCCGAAACGGGCCAGCAGGGGCCCCACGATCATGATCGATCCTCTGAGACTGGCTGCCTGAGCTGCAAAGCCGGCAGTTTGCATATACTCCGGCTTCACCTGATCGGCCTGAAAACTATAGCTGCCTTTTCCAATCCGGCTGATCTTTACCCCCAGGTCACCAAGAATGCCAATCAGCTTCAAAACATCGCTGATTTCAGGAATATTCGTTATTGTTATTTTTTCCGGACTGAGCAAGGTGGCACAGATCACCTCAAGTGCTTCATTTTTTGCACCCTGCGGTTCCAGGATGCCTTTTAACCTTTTTCCTCCTTCAATTTGAAACGTGGCCATTCGGGCGTGTTAATCGTTTTTGCGGTGTTGCTTTTTGGGAAGTCGGATGGGGGCGGCTTTCTTCCGGTTCCTGAACAGGATGTCCTTCGTTTCTGTCAGGTCCAGATCGGAGCGTTTAATTTGTCCGTGCGAAAGGATTTCCAGGTCGGCATAAATCTTTTCATCATCCACCGTATCCTTGTTCCAAACCAGGTAACTCTTTTTCATGTGATTGGCCAGCAGCTTGATCAGGGTCTCCTTTTCCTCGCCGTTCTCAAACTTTGCCGCCTTGGCAACAAGCGATTCCATGATCTTTCCATAGTGCCGGAGCCTGATCTTTCCGAAATCATAGGCAATCCTTCCCGGGGGTTCATTAAAGGTTTCCCTTCTGGGGGGTTCATAGGGATAATCGATGTCGAGCTGAAAGTCGGACATGATCGCCAGGTGGTCCCACAGTTTATGTTTAAAATCGTTGATGTCTCTGAGGTAAGGATACATATTCCCCATAATATCAATGATTGTTCTTGCGGCACGATTCCTTTCTTCCCTGTCTTCTATGGTCATAATGTGATCAACCATATTTTGAAGGTTCCGGCCGTATTCCGGCAGGGGTAATTTCTTACGGCTTGAATTGTAATCCATTTACAAAAATGTCAGTTAAATTTTGAATAAAGGTTGAAATAAAATACCCGGAAATAAACTTGATAATAAGCGATTGGAGATCTTTTCCCGGCTGCAAATCTAAATTAAAAAATCCATCTCTCAAATTTTTTTCCGTGTTTTTCACACCGGCACCCTCTCCGGCGACAGGGCCACTGGAATTGTGTTTATTCCGGGCCTTCCGGGGAGTGAAATTTGTATAGTAACTGAATCAGCGTATGATTTTCAGCTTTGCAAATTTCAGTAACAGTTGCTTTTGCCCTGCGTTCTTAAAGAAGACAGTTGCCTTCATGTTTGGGAATGTACCTTCTATCTGCAGGACTTTTCCTTGTCCGAAGCGTTGATGTTCCACATTCATTCCGGTCTGAATGTCGCGAGGATCATCGCCGTCAATGGTTTGGTTCTGTTGTTTGTTTTCTCTTAACTTCATCAGTTTTTCGGTCATGGCCTGCCGGGTTTCGGGCAGCGGCGTCCGTACAGGCCGACCGGAGGAAACGGGAGAGAAGTTTTGCTTCATCCATGTAACAGCCGGAGGGCTCTCAAAGTTCAGATCATTTTCTTCCGGCATATCCAGATACCTGGGGTCGATCTCTGCAATAAAGCGGCTTGGGTTGCAAAAATCGAGTTTTCCCCAGCGATAGCGTTGCCTGGCGTAACTCAGGCATGCATTTTCCTCCGCCCTTGTGAGAGCGACATAGAACAAACGCCTTTCTTCTTCGAACGACTCGATCGAGGGGGTACTTCCCGCCGGCAGAGAAGGGAAGAGGTTTTCTTCCAAACCGACGATATATACATTTTTAAATTCCAGCCCTTTGGAGGAATGGACGGTCATCAGTGTGACCTTGTCGCGGTCTTCATCTTTTTCGTTGTCCTGATCAGTGAGCAAAGCCACATCCTGGATATAAACGGACAGCGTGTTTGGAGCGCCTTCTTCGCGCGCGTTGATGGTGAATTCCTGGATCCCGTTTAACAGTTCCTGGATGTTTTCAAACCGGCTCAGTCCTTCGGGTGTCTGGTCGGAATAAAGATCTTTCATCAAGCCTGTTTTTGTGGCGATCGCTCCGGCGAGTTCGTAGGCATCGGCGCTCAGTGCCGATTCGCCGAATTCGCTGATAATCCTGACAAAGACGTCGAGTTTGGCCAATGTTCCCTGGTTCAGTCCTGCCGGATTGGTTTTCCTGCCGTCGCTGATGACCTCAAAAATGCTTTTGTTCTCTGCCAGTGAGGCTTGTTCCAGTTTGCTGAGCGTGGTTTCACCGATGCCGCGTGCCGGGTAATTGATGATCCGTTTCAGGGCTTCGTTGTCTTTCGGATTAATTACCAGCCGGAAATACGCCAGCAGGTCTTTTATTTCTTTTCGCTGATAGAAAGAGAGTCCGCCGTATATTTTATAGGGAATATTTCGTTTCCGCAGGGCTTCCTCGAAAATACGCGACTGTGCATTGGTGCGGTACAGAATGGCGTAGTCGTGGTAATGATAGTGGTCGCGGATCCGGCTCTCGCTGATTTCGCCGGCTATCAGCTGCCCCTCTTCGTTGTCGGTTAATGCTGCCAGTACCTTGATCCGCTTTCCTTCATCTTTCTCGGAGAAAACATTTTTGGGTATCTGCCTCTTATTTTTTGCAATGATGCTGTTGGCGGCATTGACAATGATCCGGGTTGACCGGTAATTTTGTTCCAGCTTAAAGATCCGGTGCCGCGGGTAATCTTTCTGAAAGTTAAGGATATTTTCAATCCGCGCACCGCGGAAGGAATAGATGCTCTGGGCATCATCCCCGACCACGCAAAGGTTTTTGTGCACGGCAGCCAGGTTTTTGATGATCAGGTATTGGGAGAAGTTTGTATCCTGATATTCATCGACCAGGATATAGTCGAAATGATGCTGATATTTTTCAAGTATATTTTTATGGTCGCGAAACAGAATATTGGTTTTCAGCAGGAGGTCGTCGAAGTCCATTGCCCCGGCAAGGCGGCTTCTCCGCTCGTATTCGCCGTAAATTTCAACGATCCGGGGCATGCGGATGCTCATGTCATACTCCATGATCTGTGCATTTTGCTGATAGGCCGCAGACGTAATCAGGCCGTTTTTTGCGGCCGAGATCCGGCTGGCCACCACATTGGGCTTATATACCTTTTCATCCAGTTGCATATCCTTGATCACTGCACGAAGCAGGCTTTTTGAATCGGCCGAATCATAAATGGTAAAGTCGGAAGGGTAACCTGTGCTTTCATGCTCAATTCGGAGGATCCGTGCAAATATGGAGTGAAAGGTGCCCATCCAGAGATACCGGGCGGTGTTTGCCCCCACAATTCCCGAAATCCGATCCTTCATTTCGCGGGCTGCCTTGTTGGTGAAAGTAAGTGCCAGTATTTTTCCGGGGTGGACCCCTGATTTCAGCAAATGGGCAATTCGGTAGGTCAGGACCCGTGTTTTTCCGGATCCGGCTCCGGCAATTACCAGAGAGGGGCCGTCAATATCCGTCACGGCCTGCCGCTGCGGCTCATTTAATTGGTTAAGATAATTCACGTATTCAGTCTTTTAGGACACATTTACCCTTTTTGCGTTGAAGGAGTATTCCGTTCAGGATAACATCCGAAGTGGCACAGTGTTTATTCATCAATGCCACAAAGGTAAAACCTATTTTCCGAATTTGATGAACCGTGTTCTTAAATTATCAACTTCCGGAGAAGGAAAAGAAAAAAGGCCCGGCTTTTTGCCCGGGCCTTTCAGTCATTTCAGTTTAGATTAAAAAGGCAAAAGGGTATTATTCTTCAACAAGTTCAGCGGCGTAAGCGGACAGAAGTTCATCCTGGATCTCCTGCGGAACTTTTTCGTAACCCGCAAATTCAAGGCTGAAGGCTCCGCGGCCCTGGGTGATGGAACTCAGGGATGTGATGTACTTGTACATTTCTTTTAAGGGGACGCGGGCATTGATCTTTTCATATCCTTTTTCGCTGCCCATTCCCATGATCAGTGCGCGGCGGCCCTGCAGGTCGCTCATTACATCGCCGAGTTTTTCGCTTTGCGCCTTCACTTCCAGGTTGCAGATCGGTTCGAGGATTTTGGGGCCGGCGTCGCGGAATGCCTTTGAAAAAGCATTTCTTCCGGCCAGTTTGAAGGAGATTTCGTTCGAATCGACCGGGTGCATTTTTCCGTCATATACATACACCCTGATATCCCGGGCATAGGATCCTGTGAGCGGACCTTCTTCCATCTTCTCCATGATTCCTTTCAGGATCGCCGGCAGGAAACGGGAGTCGATGGAACCCCCCACGATGCAGTTGTGGAAGATCAGCTTTCCACCCCAACTCAGCGGATATTCCTGCGTATCGCGGACGGAGAGCTTATATTCTTTCCCGCTCAGAACGAAGGCGTTTTTCGCAGGGACCTCTTCAATATAGGGTTCGATGATCATATGCACTTCACCAAACTGTCCGGCGCCGCCCGATTGTTTTTTGTGCCGGTAATCGGCCTGGGCAGGTTTGGTAATGGTCTCCCGGTAGGGTATTTTGGGAGTGTGGAATTCAATGTCAAGCTTAAAGATATTCTTGTAGAACCAGTTCAGCGCGTTGAGATGATATTCTCCCTGGCAGTGCACAATCATCTGTTTTAATTCTTTTGAATATTCCACGATATAGGTAGGATCTTCATCGTGAAGTTTCTGGAACATTTCGGCAACTTTTTCGTCGTCAGCTTCGTTCACCGCCTTGAGGGCAACGCTGTGACGGGAAGTCGGGAACACAATCGGTGCAAACTGGTAGGCTGCCTCCTTTTCGCTGAGGGTATGGTTGATTTTTGTTTCCCGTAATTTCACAGTGGCGCCGATATCGCCTGCTTTCATCTCCGCCACTTTCACCCTGTTCTTACCGGCACAGACAAAAATTTGCGAAATCCGCTCCTTATTTTGTGTTTTGGAGTTGATCAGGTCCTGGCTTTCCTTTATTGTTCCGCTCATGACCTTGAAATAGGTGACCTCACCCACATGCGGTTCGATGGAGGTTTTGAACACAAGCAGGGACGCCGGGGCATCGGCATTCATTTTTGGTTTCTTTCCGTTCACTTCGGGAATTTCGGCCGCTTCGGCCGGCGACGGTATCACATTTGTGATAAACTCGAGCAACCGGCTCACGCCCATGTTCCTTTTTGCGGAGGTGCAGAATACAGGAAACAGGCTGCCGTCGAGCATGCCCAGCTTGATTCCTTTCCGCATTTCATCTTCACTCAGGGAACCTTTTTCAAAGAACAGTTCCATCAGCGATTCGTCGTTCTCGGCTGCCATTTCTACCAGCTCATTGTGCAGCTCCCCGGCCCGTTCGCGCTCCTCTTCAGGTATTTCAAGAATCTCCGGTTTTCCACCGTCGGCAGGATATTGATAGTATTTCATTTTAAGCACGTCAACAATTCCGTTGAATCCCGGACCCGGATTGACAGGGTACTGAACAAGCGTCACCTTGTTTCCCATCAGGGCCTTTGTTTGTTCAACAGCCTGTTCAAAGTTCGTATTCTCATGATCGAGCTGGTTAAAGACCAGGATTATGGGCTTTTTAACTTTTTCCATTCTGTGAAATCCGGCTTCCGTACCGGCTTCCACGCCATGCGGTGTATTGATGATCAGAACGGCACTGCCTACAACGTGCAGGGAAGAAACGACTGCACCTCTGAAATCGTCCATTCCCGGAGTGTCAATGATGTTTACCTTGCGCTGATTGTACTCCGTGTAAAGGACTGTTGAAAAAACAGAGTTCCCGTAGTCCTGTTCAATTGGATAATGATCAGATACAGTTGTTTTACCGGCAATATCTCCTCTGCGATTGATGACTCCACCCTCGAAGAGCATGGCTTCTGCGAGGGTGGTTTTTCCACAGCCCGCATTGCCGATCAATGCGATGTTGCGGATTTCACTGGTCCCATATACATTCATGATATTCGTTTTATTTGGTTTAAAAAATAGATCAAAGAAGTCGGTTTTGTTGTGGAAGTCTCCAAAATTAATAATAATCTCTTAACAAACAACTTTGTTTCAAATTGAAAAATGTGTTATAAAAATATATTTAAACGGGCGGAACTTGTACAGGAAAAAAAAACAAGTAAGGCGGTTCGGAAGATATGGAGAACATAAATAAAAATGACCCATTGTACGGTTTTATTATTCTGCTTATCTTTCGCTGATTTACCGGCTAATCTGACAGTATGTCTGTTTTTCCTCATTTTAAGCAACATGATGCCATGGACTGCGGTCCATCCTGCCTGAGGATGATTGCCAGGCACTATGGAAAAAACATCAGCCTGGACTATTTGCGGGAGAAGTCGAACCTTTCGCGCGAGGGCGTTTCGTTGCTTGGGATCAGCGATGCGGCCGAAGCGGTCGGCTTCCGCAGTCTCGGTACCAGGCTCAGCCTGCAGCAACTGCTTGATGATGTACCTAAGCCCTGTATTGTGCATTGGGACCAAAATCACTTCGTGGTAGTGTATGCCATCCGAAAGGGGCTTGTCTATGTGGCTGACCCCGCCTTCGGGCTTGCAAAATACCCGATCGCCGAATTTAAGAAGCATTGGCTTGCGGTTGTATCCAAAGGAGAGGAAAAGGGAATTTGCCTGATCCTTCAGCCTACTCCTTCATTTTATGTGCAGCAGGATCAGTTGGCAACTCCCACCGGTTTTTCTTTTTTAAAGCCTTATTTTAAGCCACACCGTAAGCTGATCATTCAGCTGTTGCTGGGCTTTATTGCTGCCGGCATTATCCAGCTGATCTTTCCTTTCCTGACCCAAAGCCTGGTGGATGTGGGGATCAATAACCAGGACGTGGGCTTTATCTATCTGGTGTTACTCGCCCAGCTGATGTTATTTGCAGGACAGACGTCGATCGATTTCGTCCGGTCGTGGATCCTGCTGCATGTCTCCACCAGGATCAATATTTCGATCCTTTCCGATTTCCTGATCAAGTTGATGAAACTACCCATGAGTTTCTTCGATACCCGGATGATGGGCGATCTGATGCAGCGTATCCTGGATCACAGGCGGATTGAACGATTTCTGACTACCCAGACGATGAACATTCTTTTCTCATTTGTGAACCTGTTTATTTTTGGGGTAGTCCTGGCAGTTTACAGCTGGAAAATCCTGCTTGTTTTCCTGCTGGGTTCCGGCGCTTATGTGGGTTGGATGTTCCTGTTTATGAAGCAGCGGCGGCGGCTTGATCATGAAAAGTTCTCGGGCTTTTCTGAAAACCAGGGCATTCTGATGCAGCTTTTTTCGGGTATCCAGGAGATCAAACTGAACAATTACGAGAAGCAAAAGCGCTGGGAGTGGGAGCGGGTACAGGCCAACCTTTTCCGGGTCAACGTGAAAAGCCTTTCGATCGATCAGTATCAGCAGGCCGGGTCGGTCTTCATCAATCAGACCAAGAATATTGTGATAACTGTGATTGCTGCGATGGACGTGATCAACGGAAACATGACCCTGGGTATGATGCTGGCCGTACAATATATTATAGGACAACTGAACAGTCCGCTCAATGAAATGATCGGCTTCATGCACCTGGCGCAGGATGCAAGGATCAGCCTGGAGCGTCTGGGTGAGATCCACAGCCGTGAAAATGAGGAGGCGGCTGACAAACCAACGCTTCACAGCATGCCGGCCGACCAGTCATTTCAGATCAGGGATCTGATATTTCAGTATCAGGGGGCCCATTCGCCTATGGTGCTGAAGGGGATTAGCCTGGATATCCCGGAAAAGCAGATCACAGCGATTGTTGGTACCAGCGGGAGCGGCAAGACGACCCTGGTGAAACTGCTGTTAGGCTTTTACGCGCCGGTTCAGGGGAGGATCACAGTGGGCAGTACCGACCTGCAGCACTTTTCCCAACAGTGGTGGCGGTCGAAAGTCGGCGCCGTCATGCAGGACGGGTTTATTTTTTCTGACACCATTTATAATAATATAACAGTGGGCGATGAAAAACCCGATCACACGCGTTTGCTCTTTGCTGTCAGGATGGCTGCCATCGACGGCTTTATCCAATCGTTGCCGCTGGGATTCAATACCCGGATCGGTATGAACGGACACGGCCTGAGCCAGGGGCAGAAACAGCGGATCCTGATAGCCCGGGTGGTATACAAAAACCCGGAGTACCTGTTTTTTGACGAGGCCACCAATGCCCTGGATGCAAATAACGAACGGCTCATTATGGAGAACCTGAACCAGGTTTACCAGGGCAAAACGGTCGTGATCGTGGCACACCGGCTTAGTACCGTCAGGAATGCCCATCAGATCGTGGTGCTTGAAAACGGTGAAATTGCAGAAACCGGAACGCATGAGGAACTCACCGCAAAGAAGGGACCTTATTATAATCTGGTGAAGAACCAGCTGGAGCTTGGGAATTAAAGAACATAAAAGAAATGCCTCAGATACCTTTGGATCAACATAGTGATGAAGTGCAGGAGATCATCGGAAGGTCTCCTTCCTGGCTTTTACGGAGCGGATTGACGATCATCCTGATTTTCATGCTCCTGATTTTGCTGGGAAGCTGGCTGTTCCATTATCCGGATGTGGTCCGCGGCCGGATCATGGTGCTTTCCGAAAATCCGCCGGCCCATCTGGTTGCCCGGACCACCGGAAAAATTGATCAGCTGCTGGTGGCGAACAACGATACTGTTTCGGGCGGACAGGTTTTAGCCGTGTTGGAAAGCACCGCATCGTTCGACGATGTGTGGAACCTTAAGAAAGACCTGGAGGCCGCGCAGACGTTCCTGACTGCTTTTGACACCCTGGCGTTTCCGGTCAGTGACAAGGACTACCACCTGGGAGATATCCAGGAGGACTATTCCGGTTTCCTGAGGCTATGCAGGAATTATCTCACCTTTACCCGTCTGAACTACCATCCGCAGAAAATAGCCTCGCTGAAAAAGCAGGTTCAAATGCAGAAAATCTACTATGACCGGCTGTGGAGCCAGCTTAAGATCATGGAACAGGATTTCCGCATCAAAAGGGAACAATTCGCCCGGGATTCCCTCCTGTTCCGCAAGGATGTCCTTTCGCTGGCAGACTACGGGAATTCGGAGTCCCTGCTTTTACAGAAAAAATTTGATTACAATGGGGTCCGGACCCGTCTGGCGGAAGTCCAGTCGGATATGATAGAGATGGAGAGGGAGCAAATCAGCGCAGAGAAGGAGTACGTTGATCAAAAGCGTCAACTGCAGACTGAATTAACGGCCGCATTCCAGGTATTGAAAAGCAAACTCGATCACTGGGAAAATACCTGCCTTTTGATTTCTCCCATCAGGGGGAAGGTTACTTTTACCACCTACTGGAGCAAAAATCAGCAGGTCACCACGGGTGACGTTGTGTTTACCGTTGTTCCGGAGAAACACAGCCGGATCGTTGGACGCATTACACTTCCGCTGAAAGGGGCCGGGAAAGTGAGGACAGGGCAACGGGTCAACATCCGTTTTGACAATTTTCCTTACATGGAATACGGGATGGTCAGGGGAACCGTATCGAACGTATCGCTGGTCCCGTCGAACGACTTTTATGCCGTCGAGGTTGATCTGCCGCCGGATCTCCGTTCGAATTATCATCTTCCTCTCCCCTTCAGCCAGGAAATGAAAGGCGATGTGGAAATCATCACTGACGATCTGCGCCTGATCCGGCGTTTTTTCAATCCGGTGAAATCACTCGTCCGGAACCGGGTAGGAAAGCAGTGAGTCTTGCATCTTGCATGCCCCGAATGTGAAAAAATTCAAAAAACAGGGATCAACCTGTTTGTTCTTATTTGAAAATTAGTACTTTTGCGTGCCGTTTTTGGAGGATTCTGTCAAAAACGGTCCTGTGAAGTATTGTATTCACCGAAAAATCAATACCTTTGCAGTCCGAATTTTTTGAAAACTTTTAATAAAAATAGTTGTATGCCAACAATTCAACAGTTAGTTAGAAAGGGGAGGCAGTCGAAAGTTGATAAAAGCAAGTCCCCTGCATTGGATTCCTGCCCGCAAAGAAGGGGTGTTTGTGTACGTGTATACACGACAACTCCCAAGAAACCAAACTCAGCGATGCGTAAAGTTGCCAGGGTTCGGTTAACCAACGGCAAGGAAGTGAACGCCTACATTCCGGGAGAAGGTCATAACCTCCAGGAACACTCTATCGTATTGGTGCGCGGAGGAAGGGTAAAAGACTTACCTGGAGTACGGTACCACCTGATTCGCGGTGCCCTTGACACTGCAGGTGTGGAAGGACGCACGCAAAGAAGGTCAAAATACGGTGCCAAAAGGCCGAAAAAATAAGACACCTGGAGCAGACCGGGTTTCAGGCAGTTTTGTGTCCTGATACGTGTGTCTTGCGTCTGGAATTTAGTGGTTTGGTTGAGTAAATGATCCCGCCGGGAGAACTGAAGCTCAAATAAGTCACAACCAATTCGATTAACACTAAGAATTAAGTAAAATGAGAAAGTCAAAACCAAGTAAAAGGATCATCTTACCGGATCCAAAATTTAATGATACGCTGGTTACCCAGTTTATCAACAACCTGATGAGGGACGGGAAAAAGTCTGTCGCTTACAGTATTTTTTATGAAGCACTTGACATTGTTGGCAACCGTGTTAAAAGTGAGGACCTGACTCCTCTGGATATCTGGAAAAAAGCCCTGGAAAATGTAACTCCCGCCGTGGAGGTCAAGAGCCGCCGTGTGGGTGGTGCAAACTTTCAGGTGCCGATGGAGATCCGTCCCGAACGGAAAGTCTCCGTCTCCATTAAGAATCTGATCCTGTACGCACGCAAACGTTCGGGAAAATCGATGGCAGACAAGCTTGCCGCTGAAATTCAGGCGGCGTTCAATGAAGAAGGCGGTGCTTATAAGAAGAAAGAGGAAACGCATCGTATGGCAGAAGCCAACCGCGCATTTGCCCATTTCAGATTTTAAGACATAGAAAAGGTTTAGTTTAAAAGGTTCATTTACATTAGTCGTTTTATACGCTCGGCATAGTCTCAAACTCCGTTTGGCCTCTGCCCTCGCTTAAATAAAACGTTCATTTTAGTTTAGTTAGATACAGAATGTTTCGGAGACACTGGAACAAAGCCGCGCAGGTCCGGGGCTTTGCCGGAAAAAACGAAACCAACAAATGGTAAAATGGCAAGAGATTTAAAATACGTGAGGAATATCGGTATCATGGCTCACATTGATGCCGGTAAAACAACGACATCGGAGCGGATCCTCTACTATACGGGTATTACACACCGTATCGGCGAGGTGCACGAAGGTGCCGCCACGATGGACTGGATGGAGCAGGAACAGGAGAGGGGTATTACCATCACCTCGGCTGCCACGACCACATTCTGGACGCATAATGATGTTCAGCATCAAATTAATATTATCGATACTCCGGGACACGTTGACTTCACCGTCGAGGTGGAACGTTCGCTTCGGATCCTGGACGGCGCGGTGGCACTTTTCTGCGCCGTGGGCGGGGTGGAAGCACAGTCCGAAACAGTATGGCGCCAGGCAGAAAAATACGGGGTTCCCCGGATTGGTTTCGTCAATAAGATGGACCGCCAGGGAGCTGACTTTTATAATGTGCTGACCGAAGTCCGGGAGAAACTGGGAGCAAATCCCATTCCTATTCAGATTCCGATCGGAGCGGAAGAAAAGTTTGAGGGCGTGATCGACCTGATCGAGATGAAAGCTGTGAGGTGGTATGACGATGCCACCCTGGGGACGAACTACGCACTTGAGCCCATCCCTGAAGATATGGTTGAGCAGGCGCTGGAATACCGGGCCAACCTGGTAGAGGCAATCGCTGAGCTGGACGATGCTCTGCTGGAACGCTTTTTTGAAGATCCCGACTCCATTACGAAGGAAGAACTGAACAGCGTGATCAGGCAAGCCACCATTAAAGGGATCATTGTCCCGATGATGTGCGGATCTGCATTTAAAAATAAAGGCGTTCAGCGATTGCTCGATGCAGTTTGCGAATACCTGCCCAGTCCGCTTGATAAAGGTGAGATCAAAGGAATTGAACCCCGCACGGACAAGGAGCTTATTCGCCATGCCGATACAAAGGAACCGCTGACTGCGCTGGCATTTAAGATTGCCACCGACCCCTACGTGGGGCGGCTGTGCTACATACGGGTTTATTCGGGCGTACTCGAAGCCGGGCAAACCGTGTATAATTCCCGCACCGGACGGAAGGAACGGATTTCACGTCTGTACCAGATGCACTCCAACAAGCAGAATCCCCGCGACTTTATTGAAGCCGGTGATATTTGCGCTGCCGTCGGGTTTAAGGATATCCGCACCGGCGATACACTGGCAGATACAGATCATCCGATCGCTTTGGAAAGCATGGACTTTCCGGAACCGGTTATCGGAATTGCTGTTGAGCCGAAAACTCAAAAAGACCTGGACAAGCTGAGCCTGGGATTATCGAAACTGGCCGAAGAAGACCCTACTTTCAAAGTCAATACCGATGAAGTTTCAGGTCAGACCATCATTCGCGGAATGGGCGAGCTTCACCTCGAGATCATTGTGGACCGCCTGAGACGTGAATTCAAGGTGGAATGTAACCAGGGTAAACCTCAGGTTGCCTATAAGGAAGCAATCAGCAAAGAGGTACAGCTGCGCGAAGTATTTAAAAAGCAATCGGGTGGTCGCGGAAAGTTTGCCGACATTATCGTTAAGGTGGAGCCTGCAGAGGAAGGAAAGCCGGGACTGACCTTTATCGATGCGGTAAAAGGCGGAAATATCCCGAGGGAGTATATTCCTTCTGTGGAAAAGGGTTTTAAGGAAGCCATGCTGAACGGTCCTTTGGCGGGATTTCAGCTTGACAGCCTGAAAGTGACCCTGCTTGACGGTTCATTCCATGCCGTTGACTCTGACTCTCTTTCGTTCGAGATTTGCGCCCGCCAGGCATTCCGGAGCGCGGCTTCGAAGGCCGGCCCAAAATTGCTGGAGCCGATCATGAAGTCCGAAATCGTGACCCCGGAAGAATATATGGGCGATATCATTGCCGATATGAACCGGCGCCGCGGGCAAGTGCTCGGGATGGAAGAAAAATCAGGCGCACGTGTCATCAAGGTGACCGTTCCGCTGTCAGAGATCTTTGGATATGTCACTGTCCTGCGGACCTTGTCTTCCGGCCGTGCAACTTCTTCCATGGAGTTCTCACACTACGAGGAAGTTCCGAAGGCATTGGCAATGAAGGTGCTTGAAGAAATCAAAGGTAAAGTAGAATTATTATAATTATCTTACTATGAGTCAAAAGATCAGGATCAAGCTGAAATCGTATGATCATAACCTGGTTGACAAATCAGCTGAAAAGATCGTGAAGACTGTAAAGACCACCGGTGCTGTTGTTAGCGGGCCTATCCCGCTGCCGACACACAAGCGGGTTTTCACCGTCCTGCGGTCGACGTTCGTAAACAAGAAATCGCGCGAACAGTTTCAGTTGTCGTCGTACAAGAGATTGATCGACATTTACAGCTCCACAGCCAAAACAATTGACGCCCTTATGAAGCTTGAATTGCCCAGCGGCGTCGAAGTAGAAATTAAAGTTTGATAACCTGTAAAAAAGAAAGAAATGGCAGGAATAATCGGTAAGAAAATCGGAATGACATCCGTATTCAGTGTTGAGGGGAAAAACATCCCATGCACTGTGATTGAAGCCGGTCCTTGTGTGGTAACACAAGTGAAAACGGTGGCAACCGATGGTTATGATGCATTGCAGCTCGGGTTTGGTGATAAAAAGGAAAAGAACACCACCAAAGCCGAGTTCGGACACTTCCAGAAAGCAGGAGCCAGTCCGAAGCGTCATGTCGTCGAATTTAAAGACATCAACGGGGAGTATAAACCCGGTGATCTGATTACTGTTGACATCTTCAGCGAAGAAGGCTGGGTGGATATCAGCGGGATTACAAAAGGGAAAGGATACCAGGGCGTCGTTAAACGCCACGGATTCAGCGGAGTCGGCGACTCAACGCACGGTCAGCATAACCGTCTGCGGGCTCCAGGTTCACTGGGTGCTTCATCGTTCCCTTCGAAGGTTGTCAAGGGCATGCGCATGGCAGGCCGCGACGGCGGTGACAAGAGAACCGTTCAAAACCTGAAAGTCCTGAAAATTATTCCGGAATCAAACCTGCTCGTCGTGAAAGGATCGATTCCCGGTGCAAAAGGTTCAACAGTAATTATTTATCAGTAATGGAAGTACAAGTATTCAATAAAGCCGGAAAGGAAACCGGAAGATCGGTCGTACTGAGTGACCTGATTTTCGGTATTGATCCCAGCGATCACGCCATCTACCTTGATGTGAAACAGTATCTGGCCAATCAAAGGCAGGGAACCCATGCATCGAAGGAAAGAGGTGAAGTGGCAGGGAGTACCAAAAAGATCAAAAAGCAGAAAGGTACCGGCGGCGCCCGTGCCGGAGCCATCACCTCTCCCGTGTTTCGCGGCGGAGGCCGTGTATTCGGTCCGCGTCCCCGGAACTACAGTTTTAAACTGAACCGCAAAGTCAAAGCACTGGCCCGTAAGTCAGCCCTGAGTTACAAAGCCAAGGCAAGCGATATCGTGGTCCTGGAGGATTTCATCCTGGATGCCCCTAAAACAAAGGAAATGGTCGCTATCGGTAATAATCTGAATATTACCAATAAAAAGTCGCTTTTCGTTTTACCGGAAGAAAATAAAAACATATATTTGTCCTCCAGAAATTTACAGGACATATCTGTTGTAACTGCTTCTGAGTTAAGCACTTATCAGATAATGAACGCGAATAAGATTGTCTTCTTCGAGAGTTCAGTCACTAAAATTGAAGAGTGTTTCGCGTGAGGGAGGCTGCTGTCAAAGCTGTTTTTGGCCTTACCAAACGAGAGACAACGAATGAAAATGAACAATTTTAAGATTAGGGGGACAACAAATGGATATTTTAATTAAACCCATTGTAACGGAAAAGATGACGGCTTTAGGGAATACCCTGAACCGTTATGGCTTTATGGTCCGGAAAGATGCGAACAAACTACAGATAAAAAAAGCAGTTGAGAGTCTTTATCAGGTCAATGTTGCTTCCGTCAATACCATGGTTTATGGTGGAAAGAGAAAAAGCCGCTATACCAAGGGAGGAATGATCAATGGCCGCACCAATGCCTGGAAAAAGGCGATTGTGACGCTGGCTGAAGGAGATACCATTGACTTTTACAGTAATATATAATCAATAAAAATGGCAGTAAGAAAATTAAATCCAGTTACTCCGGGTCAAAGGCACAAGGTTATTGGAGCCTTTGATACGATTACTGCATCAACGCCTGAGAAATCATTGTTACAGCCCATGCGCAGAACTGGCGGACGCAACAACCAGGGACGCATGACAATGAGGTATATAGGTGGAGGGCACAAAAAGAGGTACCGTATCATTGATTTCAAGCGTGAAAAAGACGGTATCCCTGCTCGTGTGGAGTCGATCCAGTACGATCCGAATCGTACAGCGCGTATTGCACTGCTGGTGTATGCGGACGGCGAAAAGCGTTATATGCTTGCGCCCAATGGTCTGCAGGCAGGACAAACAGTGCTGAGCGGTTCCGGCATTGCGCCGGAGATCGGCAACTCCCTTCCGCTTAGTGAAATACCTCTTGGTACATTGGTTCACAATATTGAACTCCAGCCGGGGCAGGGTGGAGTGATGGCGCGTAGTGCAGGAACTTATGCCCAGTTAACATCCAGAGAAGGAAAGTACGCGATCGTAAAGCTGCCTTCCGGCGAATCCAGAATGGTTCTTGTTTCTTGCAAGGCGACTGTAGGAACTGTTGGGAATACGGAACACAATCTTGAACGTTCAGGTAAAGCCGGGCGCTCAAGATGGTTAGGGAGAAGGCCCCGTGTCCGTGGTGTGGTGATGAACCCTGTTGATCACCCGATGGGTGGTGGTGAAGGCCGCGCTTCAGGAGGTCATCCCCGTTCACGCAAAGGTCTTTTGGCGAAGGGTTATAAGACCCGTGCGCCGAAGAAGGCTTCCAATAAGTATATTGTAGAAAGACGCAAGAAATAATAAAAGGAGAAGAATATGAGTCGTTCATTAAAAAAAGGTCCGTTCATTGCCTATAAGCTGGAAAAGAAAGTGCTGGCTATGAATGAAGCAGGCAGGAAGTCTGTGATCAAAACCTGGGCCAGGGCATCAGTAATCTCTCCTGATTTTGTAGGGCATACCATTGCGGTTCATAACGGGAACAAATTTATCCCCGTTTATGTGACGGAAAATATGGTTGGCCATAAACTCGGTGAATTTGCACCTACAAGAACATTCAGGGGACATGCCGGTAACAGAAAGTAGGCAGAGGTTTCTCATTAACTATTAAATGAATTTACGATGGGTGCTAGAAAAAAGAATAGAGCAGATAAACTGAAAGAAGCAAAGAAAACGCAATACTTTGCCGTATTGAAGGATTGCCCTACTTCGCCGCGGAAAATGAGGCTGGTAGCCGATATGGTCCGGGGAATGGAAGTGAACAGGGCGCTTGATGTCCTGAAATTTTCGGCCAAGGAAGCTTCCGGTAAAGTTGAAAAATTATTGATGTCGGCAGTTGCCAACTGGCAGGCAAAAAACGAAGGTGTACGCCTGGAGGAAAGCAATCTGTATGTGAAAACAATCGCTGTTGATTCAGGAAGGATCCTGAAACGCCTGCGTCCGGCTCCCCAGGGTCGGGCACACCGTGTCCGGAAACGCTCCAATCACGTGACATTGTGCGTTGATAGCAAGATTGAAAAAACCGATAACGAATAAAGAATAATACATGGGACAAAAAGTTAATCCAATCGCTAATCGTTTGGGAATTATCCGTGGATGGGATTCCAACTGGTTCGGCGGAAACGAATATGGAGACAAGCTGGTTGAAGATTCAAAGATCCGTGAATACCTGAATGCCCGTTTGGCAAAGGCAAGTATTTCGAGGATCATTATTGAAAGGACGCTGAAGCTGATCACCATTACCGTTCACACCTCCAGGCCCGGTATTATTATTGGTAAAGGCGGTCAGGAAGTTGACAAGCTGAAGGAAGAATTGAAGAAGATCACCAGCAAGGAGGTCCAAATCAACATCTTCGAGATAAAAAGGCCCGAGCTGGATGCTAAGATCGTGGCTAATAATGTGGCTCGTCAGATTGAAGGTAAAATTGCTTACCGCCGCGCTGTGAAGATGGCTATTGCCTCTACGATGAGGATGGGCGCACAGGGAATTAAAATTATGGTATCCGGACGTTTGAACGGCGCTGAAATGGCTCGTTCTGAAATGTACAAGGATGGCCGTACCCCGCTCCACACACTCAGAGCTGACATTGATTATGCATTGGCTGAGGCTTTAACAAAAACAGGGTTGCTTGGCGTTAAAGTCTGGATCTGCAAAGGCGAAGTTTACGGCAAACGTGATCTTTCACCGAATGTAGGCCTGAAGTCGGCCGGCGCACCGCAGGGAGGCGCACCGCGTGGTGGCCGCGGCGGCAATGACAGAGGCGGTTTCAGAAAGAAAAGAAAGTAGTCGGAAACCTTTTAACTGAAAAAGGATGTTACAACCAAAAAGAACAAAATTTAGAAGAGTCCAGAAAGGACGGATGAAAGGCGAAGCCCAGAGAGGGAACCAGCTTGCATTCGGATCTTTTGGAATAAAGACGTTGGAGTCTGCATGGCTCACCGGTCGTCAGATCGAGGCAGCCCGTGTGGCCGTGACCAGGCATATGCAACGTCAGGGTCAGATTTGGATCCGTGTTTTCCCAGATAAACCCATTACCAAGAAACCAGCCGAAGTTCGTATGGGTAAAGGTAAGGGTGCTCCTGAAGGATTTGTTGCACCGGTAACTCCCGGCCGTATTTTGATCGAGGCCGAAGGCGTGCCTTTCGAACTGGCCAAGGAAGCCCTTCGTCTGGCTGCCCAAAAACTGCCGGTTACAACAAAGTTTATCGTCAGACGTGATTATGTCGAAACTGAAAAAGAAGATTGAAAATGAAAACTTCTGAAATTAAAGAACTGTCGGTTAAGGAAATCCTGGAAAGAATCCAGCTTGAAACCGAAACCCTGATCCGTCTGAATATGAACCATGCGGTTTCTCCCCTGGACAATCCGATGAAAATCAAGGTTGCCCGCAGGAATATCGCCCGCCTGAAGACCATCCTGCGTCAACGGCAAATCAATCAAAATTAATTTGTGTAGGTGATGGAAACAAGAAATCTGAGAAAAGAACGTATCGGGGTGGTGGTCAGCGATAAAATGGACAAGACCATTGTCGTTGCTGTTAAATTAAAGGAAAAGCACCCCATTTACGGTAAGTTTGTGAATAAGACAACCCGGTTTTACGTTCACGATGAGCAAAAAGCCTGCAACGTTGGCGATACGGTGAGAATTATGGAAACACGTCCTCTGAGTAAGAGCAAACGTTGGAGATTCGTTGAAATTATTGAAAGAGCCAAGTAATCATGATACAACAGGAATCAAGATGTACAGTCGCCGATAACAGCGGTGCAAAAGAAGTTCTTTGTATCCGTGTATTAGGCGGAACAAGAAAGCGGTATGCAACGCTGGGCGACGTAGTGGTGGTCACCGTAAAAAGCGCGATCCCCAGCAGTGATATGAAAAAAGGAACTGTGTCAAAGGCCATTGTGGTGCGAACAAAAAAGGAAGTCCGCCGTCCCGACGGAACCTATATCCGTTTCGACGACAATGCCGTGGTATTACTGAATAATGCCGGTGAAATGCGCGGAACCCGTATTTTCGGACCTGTGGCAAGAGAACTGCGTGATCAGAATATGAAGATCATTTCGCTTGCACCAGAAGTACTTTAACGCATAAATGCCAAAGTGATGCAGAAAAAATTACATATTAGAAAAGGTGACACCGTTGTCGTGATTGCCGGAAACGATAAGACACGGCAAGGTAAAGTTTTGGAAGTCATCCGTGACAAGGACAGAGCAATTGTGGAGGGCGTTAATATGATTAAAAAACATACCAAACCCAATTCGGCCAATCCGCAGGGTGGTATCGTTGAAAAGGAAGCGCCAATCCATATCTCCAATCTGATGCTTGTTGACCCCAAAACAGGTGGTAAAACCCGCGTGGGAAGGAGACCCGGAAACGACGGTAAATTAGTACGTTATTCAAAAAAATCTGGAGAGGAGATTAAGTAATGGCTTATACACCAACACTTAAGAAGAAATATTCGGAAGAAGTAATTCCTGCACTGGTTAAGGAATTTGATTACAAATCAGTGATGCAGGTCCCGAAATTGAACAAGATCGTCCTGAATCAGGGTGTTGGAGCTGCAATTGCCGACAAGAAAATCATTGAAGTCGCTACAGAAGAGATGACAATGATTGCCGGACAAAAGGCAGTCCAGACCAAATCAAAAAAGGACATTTCAAATTTTAAACTGAGAAGGAAAATGCCGATTGGCGTTCGGGTGACCCTCAGAAGGGAAAGAATGTATGAATTCCTCGAACGGCTCATCAATATTTCCTTGCCGCGTATCCGTGACTTTAAAGGAATTGAAAGTAAAATGGACGGGCAGGGAAACTATACCCTGGGCATTCCTGAACAGATTATTTTTCCTGAGATCAATATCGATAAGGTTAACCGGATTAACGGTATGAACATTACTTTTGTGACTTCTGCAGAAACAGACGAAGAAGGTTATGCCTTGTTAAAAGAAATGGGTTTACCTTTTAAAAACGCGAAAAAGAAATAAGTTATGGCAAAGGAATCAATGAAGGCCCGTGAAGTAAAAAGGGCTGCACTCGTAGAGAAATATGCAGAAAAGAGAGCCAAACTTAAAGCAGAAGGTGACTTTATCGGTTTGCAAAAATTACCGCGGAATTCCTCGAAGGTAAGGTTGCATAACCGTTGTAAATTGACAGGACGTCCGAAAGGTTATCTTCGTCAGTTTGGCATCAGCAGGATTAATTTCCGCGAAATGGCCTCACAGGGATTAATTCCGGGAGTTAAAAAGGCTAGTTGGTAATTTTCAAAAACAAAAGTAATGAGTAAAGTTACAGATCCAATAGCAGATTATCTTACGCGTATCAGAAACGCGCAGAAAGCAAAACATCGCGTAGTGGATATCCCTGCCTCAAATATTAAAAAGGAAATCACCCGCATCCTGAAGGAGAAAGGGTATATCCTGAACTATAAATTTGAAGATGAGGTGAACTATCAGGGGAACATTAAAATAGCCCTGAAATATCATCCTGAGACCAAGACTCCGGCCATCCGGGCAATTAACCGGGCGAGCCGCCCCGGTTTGAGACAGTACTGCGACAGTGAGAATATTCCCCGCGTGCTGAACGGCCTGGGAATAGCCATTTTATCGACTTCGAAAGGGGTGATGACCGACAAGGAAGCCCAGACTTCCGGAGTAGGCGGTGAAGTTTTATGTTACGTTTATTAATGAGGAGGAAATACAATGTCCAGGATAGGTAAATTACCAATTCAGATTCCTGCCGGGGTAACTGTAAATGTCTCCCAGGATAACACAGTAATTGTGAAAGGAAAGCTCGGAGAGCTGAAACAGGCGGTCAATCCTGAAATTGAAGTGGCTGTTGAGGAGTCTCAGATCGTAATCAAACGTCCTACCGATCAGAAAAGGCATCGTGCACTGCATGGGTTATACCGCGCATTGATCAACAATATGGTGGTAGGCGTATCACAGGGATATGAGAAGAAAATGGAGCTGGTAGGTGTGGGTTACCGCGCCGAAAGCCAGGGCCAGCTTCTTGACCTGGTTTTAGGATATTCACATCATATTTTTCTGGAGTTACCTCAGGAAGTGAAGGTGGAAGCGGTTACAGACAAGCGGAGCAATCCGATTATCACCCTGAAAAGCTGCGATAAACAGCTTATCGGACAGGTTGCCGCCAAGATCCGTTCGTTCCGTGCTCCGGAACCGTACAAGGGTAAAGGTGTGAAGTTTGTTGGTGAAGTTTTGCGTCGCAAAGCCGGTAAATCAGCAGGTGCTAAATAGTAAAATTTGAAACCATGGCTTTAACAAAACAAGAAAGAAGATACAGGATCAAAATGAGAATCCGGAAAATTGTTTCCGGAACTGCTGAAAAACCTCGTCTGAGCGTTTTCAGGAGCAACAAGCAGATTTACGCCCAGCTGGTGGATGATCAGAAAGGCGCCACAGTGCTTGCGGTTTCATCATTGGATAAAGAAATCAGTGCAGCTGCTGCCGGTGTGAATAAAACGCAACAGGCCGCAGTGGTGGGAAAAGCGTTGGCAGAAAAGGCAAAAACCGCCGGTATCACCAGCGTTGTTTTTGACCGGAATGGTTACTTATACCACGGCAGAGTTAAACAATTAGCTGATGCTGCCCGCGAAGGTGGCCTTAAATTTTAATGATTATGGCAGGAAATATCAAGAAAGTCAAAACAGCAGATATTGAACTGAAGGACCGGTTGGTTGCAATTAACCGGGTCACGAAAGTAACAAAGGGTGGTCGTACCTTTAGCTTTTCTGCGATCGTGGTCGTTGGAAATGAGGATGGCATTGTAGGCTGGGGACTGGGTAAAGCCAGTGAAGTAACCGCCGCCATCGCCAAAGGTGTAGACGCTGCAAAAAAGAACCTGGTGAAGATCCCGATCCATAAAGGAACGATTCCTCACGAACAGGTAGCCAAATTCGGAGGTGCCAATGTTTACCTGAAACCTGCTTCACACGGAACCGGGGTTAAGGCTGGAGGTGCCATGCGTGCTGTACTGGAAAGTGTCGGTGTGCACGATATCCTTGCAAAATCGAAGGGCTCATCAAACCCTCATAACCTGGTGAAGGCTACAATGGCCGCATTGCTTGAGTTGAGAGACGCCTATACCGTTGCTCAACACAGAGGTATTTCTATGGAAAAAGTTTTTAAAGGTTAGGAACTATGGCTAAGATTAAAATTACACAGATTAAAAGCGGAATCGGTTCCACCAAAAGGCAGAAAGCCACTATTGAGGCGCTTGGAATCAAGAAAATGCATTACTCGGTTGAACATGAAGCCACTCCCGAAATCATGGGAATGGTGAACAAGGTGAAACATCTGGTCAAAGTAGAGGAAATCTAAAAATCTTTTGAAAATGGTTAATTTAAATAGTCTTAAACCTGCAGAAGGATCCGTTAAAAAAAGAAAACGTATCGGCCGGGGCCAGGGTTCCGGACATGGCGGTACTTCCACAAGGGGACATAAAGGTGCCCAGTCAAGATCAGGGTACAGCCGCCCCCGGGGTTTTGAAGGAGGTCAGATGCCGCTGCAGCGTGTGGTCCCCAAATTTGGATTCAAAAACATCAACCGGGTCGAATATAAGGCGATCAATCTGAGCAGCCTTCAGACTCTGGCTGAAAGCAACAAACTCTCGGCTATCGATGTGGAGACCCTGTGTAATGCCGGGCTGGTTTCAAAGAGCGACCGTGTGAAAATACTCGGGAAGGGTGAACTGACCATCAAACTTGATGTGAAAGCGCACGCGTTTTCGAAAAGCGCCAGGGAAGCGATCGAGAAACTGGAGGGAACCACTGAAATCGTCTAACCGAATGAAACAGGCCATCACATTAATCAGATGCATGATGATCAATGGCAAGTTTCATGTGACCAAAAATAAATTTTAAACACATGAAAAAACTTATCGAAACCCTAAAGAATATTTATAAGATCGAGGACCTGAGAACCCGACTGGGAATCACTTTGTTTTTCCTTTTGGTCTATCGGCTGGGATCGTATGTGGCATTACCGGGAATTGACCCTTCACAACTGGGTAAATTGCAAGAACAAGCCTCAGATGGGTTGCTGGGGTTATTGGATATGTTCTCCGGGGGTGCTTTTTCAAATGCTTCCATCTTTGCTTTAGGGATCATGCCTTACATTTCTGCCTCCATTGTGATTCAGCTGTTGGGAATAGCCGTCCCATACTTCCAGCGGTTGCAAAAAGAGGGAGAATCGGGAAGAAGAAAGATTAATCAGATAACCCGTTATCTGACTGTAATCATTCTGCTTTTCCAGGCTCCGGCATATCTGGCAAACTTAAGCATTCAGCTTCCTGCTGAAGCTTTTGCAGTCAGCGGCTGGATGTTTAAAATAACATCAACGATCATTTTAACTGCCGGATCGATGTTTGTCATGTGGTTGGGTGAACGCATCACTGACAGAGGAATTGGGAATGGTATTTCCCTGATCATTATGATTGGTATTATTGCCCGTCTTCCCTTTTCTGTCTTTGCGGAATTTGTTTCCCGCATCGAACAGCAGGGCGGAGGTCTGGTGATGTTCCTCCTGGAGTTTGTTGTTTTGTTCCTTGTCTTTATGGGAAGCATCCTGCTGGTCCAGGGCACACGCCGGATCCCGGTTCAGTATGCCAAAAGGATCGTGGGCAACAAACAGTACGGAGGCGTCCGTCAGTATATCCCCTTAAAGGTGAATGCTGCCGGTGTTATGCCGATTATCTTTGCACAGGCAATCATGTTCGTTCCGATCACGATTGCCGGATTTGCCAATTCGGAAAGCGTGAGCGGTTTCGCAGCCGCCATGTCCAATCATACCGGATTCTGGTATAATCTGCTG
>JBFXKJ010000027.1:0-27694 GCA_050173895.1 Mangrovibacterium sp.
AGTGACGGGAGTGGACCAGGCTCACTTCGCGCAAGGGGGTTGCATCACTGAAGGTGCGTACGTGGTTTGAACGACCACGCGCCATGTCCATGCAGGTCAGTTCCGGGACCAGCGTAAGTCCTCCCTCTTTATCAATAATATTCATCAGCGTTTCCAGCGAACCGGCTTCAAAATGAAAAGGCAATTCTTCTGTTAAACTCCCTTTGAATGAACAGAGATTGATTACCTGGTGCCGAAAACAATGACCATCACTTAAAAGCCAGATCTCAGGAACCGCAATGTCGCTGATCCGAATATCAGGATGCGAAGCCAGCGGATGATTCTCATGGATGTACAGCTTCATTTCTTCATAAAAAATAGGCCGCTCCGTGATTCGCTCCTCTTTTAACGGTGTTACAAGGATTCCCACATCCAGCAGATCACGGTTAAGCTGATCCACAATATTCTCCGTCGTCAGTTCTTCCACCTTGATCAGGATATTCGGATATTTCCTCTTGTAATTGCCAATAAACAAGGGCAGCAGGTATGGCGCAAGGGTGGGGATAATCCCGATTTTCAGCTCTCCCGAGATCAGGTTCTTGTGATCTTTCACAATATCGTTGATTCTTTCAGCATCCTGAAGGATGATGCGCGACTGTTCGATGATCCGTTCTCCCACGTCGGTTGGGATCAGCGGTTGCTTACTGCGATCGAAAATAACCACCTCCAGATCTTCTTCGAGCTTCTTAATCTGCATGCTCAAGGTAGGCTGCGTAATGAAACAGTGCTCAGCCGCCTTTCCAAAATGACGGAACGTATCAACAGCAACGATATATTCCAATTGAGTTAGCGTGATCATGATTTTTTATTTAATCCCGATAAAAATAGGAAAAATCGATTAGTCAGCAGTGCTCTTTCAAAAATAATTGAGCGGATTTGTTTTCGCGCCTGATAATTATTATTTTTCTTTGAATGCGAAAATAAAAAAAAACATTGGCATTTATCATTTGATTTTCAAATCATGTTAAAGGTATTTATTATGAATTCGATGAGAATTCTTTTGGTCCCGGCACTGTGCCTGTTATTGATTTCCTGTGGCAAATCAGAAAAAGAACTGGCAACGGGGAAACTGGAACTGGCAGAGCAGCTTTATCAGAAAGGCGATACCACGGGAGCCCTGGCGCAGGCCGACTCTGTTCACCTGCTTTTTCGAAACTCCGGGCCGGTTATCGCTGCTGCAGATCAATTGAAGAAGAAAATATACGGAGATTTGGTTTACCGGCTGCAGGACGAGCTGGACACGATAAAAGCCCGGGTGTCACAACTGGAAGAGAATTTTATTGTGGAGAAGACCGATCTGGACCGGTATGCCCAGTACACGCACCGGAAGCAGGATCCGGAGCGCCGATGGAACAAGTCGTATATTCAGGTTCATCTTGACGGCACGGGAGAGCTGGGCATTTCCAGCAACTATTACGGTGATACCTGGCTTGACCATACCGGCATCCGGGTATACGACGGCGATCTTCAGGCAAAAACCGACACCGTGGGAACAGGCCATGTTCTTAATCACCACAGTGATTTTATGAATACCAAATGGGAAAAGGTATCTTACATCAAGGGGGCCGACAATGGAGTAATCGCGTTTATCGCACAGCATGCCGACCGGAAGCTGAAAGCGGTTTTTCTCGGGAAACGGTATTACTATATCATCCTGGAGGATTACGATAAGCAGGCCATTGCCGAGGGTTTGAACTTATCCGTTGCACTCAGGCAAAAGCTGGCTCTGGAAAAAGAGATCGGCGATGTCAAATCCAGGTTGTAACTGTGATTACTTTAACTTTTCTATTTTTCCGGCCGGCTGGGCCAATACGGCATCTTTCCCTCTGATGACGATGGGCCGTTTGAGCAAGCGGGGGTTTTCCGCCAGCACTTCTATCCACTGGTCTTCCGTTAAGTTCGCGTCCTTGTATCGTTCCCGGAAGAGCGGGTCCTCGGTCCTGACCAGTGAAAAGGCGCTTACCCCTGTTTTCTCGGTGATCATTCTGACTTCTTCTGCCTTCAGTCCGTCTTTCATGTAATTGATCACTTCAAACTGATAGCCGTTTTCCTGAAGGTACTGCAAGCCGGCCCGGCTTGTCGCACAGCGGGGATGATGGTATATTTCCATGACGATCTGGTGTTTTTCCCGAATATACCGGTAATAATCTTCCTGAGCCCGGAAACGGCCTTCGGCCTGCTGCCGGTTATAGATATTACTCAAGTCATTATCCAGAATGCGGGATTTGGTATTGTCCCTGAGCTGAATTTTAAGCATTTCCTTCAGCTCTCTCTTAATTTCCTCATTGTAGACAGGGCATGCCACTTCGATGCGCCGGTTCAGGTTCCGTGGCATCCAGTCGGCCGAGGAAACAAAAAGCTTCTCATCACCCCCGTTGCCGAAAAGAAAAATTCTTGAGTGCTCCAGGTATTTATCGACAATACTGATCGCTTCAATGTTTTCCGCAACTCCCTTCAATTCAGTGCGCATTCCGAAAATACCGCGGACAATGAGCCGGATCTTCACTCCTCCCCGGGCAGCTTCATACAGCTTATCCATCATGCCGGGGTCGATCAGGCTGTTCATCTTCAATATCATGTAGGCGCGCCGGCCTGAACGGGCGATCTCAATCTCACGGTCGATCATCCGGCAAAAGAAGTCACGCATCCCCATCGGACTGAGAATTAAATGCTCGAACAAGGGGACATGAAAAGCCTGCTTGAAAAAATCAAAAAGCCTGGCAACTTCGTCGGCAATACGGGCATCAGCGGTTAAAAGGCCGTCGTCGGCATACACCCGGGCGGTCGATTCATTAAAATTTCCCGTTCCCACATACGCATAGTTTCTGAATGTACCTTTCTCTTTTCGTTTGATCCAGGCCACCTTCGCATGTACCTTCAGTCCGGGCACCCCGTTAATCACATGCGCCCCTTCCTCCTGCAGCTTGCTCGACCAGTAGATATTCGCTTCTTCGTCAAAGCGCGCCTGAAGTTCAATTACCACGGTGACTTTCTTGCCGTTTCTCACAGCATTCAGAAGCGCATTGACCACGCGGGAATTATCTGCCACCCTGTAAATGGTGATCCCGATTTCCTTCACCTTCGGATCGATCGCCGCTTCACGCAAGAGGTCAATAAAATGGATGAAACTCTGGTATGGATAATGCAGCATGATGTCCATTTTCCGGAGTTTTTTCAGGATGCTCACATGCGATTGAAGATCGCGGTGCCTAACCGGGGGTAGCCGTTTATAATAATGGTGAGGCTCTCCGATCTCGGGGAAATTCATCAGATCCTTGTCGTTGTGGTATCGGCCCCCCGGCACCAGGTTTTCCTGGTCCAGCTTCATTTTGCGGACGATAAACGATAAGAGGTCGTCGGGAATATCCTTGTCATACAGCAGGCGCACCGGGGTCCCGATTTTTCTTTTCTTCAGGCTCAGCTCCATCTTTTCGATGAAACTCTTCGATATATCGTCGTCCAGGTCCAGCTCCGCATCGCGTGTAACCTTAATGGTATAGGCCTCGAACAATTCAAAATTGAAAAGCGGAAAGATATTAGCCATGCAATAACGGATGATATCATCGAGCATGATGACATATTTCTTTCCTTTTTCTTCCGGAAGAACAAGGTAGCGCGAGAGAGACAGGGACGGTATGCGGACCAGGGCGTAGGCAAAATTCTCCTTCTTTTTTTGTTTGGACATCCTGACAGCCAGATAAACCGAGCGGTCGCGTAAATAAGGGAACTTATTCTGTTTGCTCAGCATGATGGGCACCAGGTTGGGCAACACCTTTTCATGAAAATACCGTTTCACAAAAATACCCTGAGCGCTGTTCAGCCGCGACTCACTGATCATGAAAATATTCTGGTCGGCCATTTCCCGGAGGATCTTTTTCAGGATCTCCTGCGAACGCCGCTGATGCTGCGCCACGATATCCTGAATCTCCTCATAGAGTTCTTCAGGCGTGTAATCGCCAAGGATGTCTGCATCGTCGCTGTCAAGATCAAGCATTCGCCGAACAGAAGCGACCCTCACCCGAAAGAACTCATCGAGGTTATTGGAGAAGATCCCGATGAAGCGGAGTCGTTCAAAAAGAGGGACATTCGGATCTTCCGCCTCCTGTAAAACCCTGGCATTAAATGATAACCAACTGATTTCCCGGTTAATGTACTTTGATTTGTTCCCCATGGCAGCTTTAATTATTGCTTCTCCCCGCCTCCAAACTCCATCAGGTAAGCCTTAATAAATCCGTCAATTTCTCCGTCCAGCACCGCCTGTACATTCCCTGTTTCATAGCCTGTCCGAAGGTCTTTGGCCATGCGGTAGGGCTGCAACACATAGGAACGGATCTGGGATCCCCATTCAATTTTCTTCTTTTGTGCCTCGATCTGCTGAACAGCTTCCCTGCGTTTTCTCAACTCCAGTTCGTATAACTGCGACTTCAGCAAACGAAGGGCATTTTCCTTGTTCCCGAGTTGCGAACGGCTCTCGGTGTTCTCAATAATAATTCCGGATGGGGCATGCCGCAAGCGAACCCCGGTCTCGACCTTGTTCACGTTTTGCCCGCCCGCTCCGCTCGACCGGAAGGTATCCCAGGTAATATCTGCAGGGTTGATCTCGATTTCAATGGTATCGTCGACCAAAGGGGCCACAAATACCGAAGTAAAGGAGGTCATCCTTTTGTTCTGGGCATTGAAAGGAGACAAACGAACAAGCCGGTGAACGCCGTTCTCCCCCTTGAGATAGCCATAAGCAAATTCTCCTTCAAACTCGATGGTACAGCTCTTCACGCCCACCTCATCGCCTGGATTGAACTCGGAGACTTTTAGCTGATAACCGTTCTTCTCGCCCCAGCGCATATACATTCTCATCAGCATGTCGGCCCAGTCGTTACTTTCGGTACCACCGGCTCCCGCATTGATTTTCAGCACCGCACCAAGTTTATCTTCTTCCTGCTGAAGCATGTTTTTTGCTTCAAGCTGCCCGATCAGATCAATAGTCCGGTTAAAATGGGCTGATATTTCCTCCTCCGGGGCCTCCTGTGCTTCATAAAAGTCGTAAAGGACCAGTAAATCCTCCATACTTTGGTTTACTTCCTCCCATCCGCTTGTCCACATTTTAATGGAACGGATCTTTTTCATCTGCTCCTCTGCGGCTTTGGGGTTGTTCCAAAAATCCGGATCCTGTGTCTTTAACTCTTCTTCCTTTAACTGAATTAACCTGCCATCGTAGTCAAAGATGCCTCCTCAGCGCATCCCGGCGCTCAGCAAGCTCTTTAAGCTGCTCCTTTAAAATCATATCCTTTTGTTTTTAGTCAGAAAGCAAATGTAGGAAAACAAAGATGATTATTCAACCCGCAGACGATTATTGATGCAGAAAGAGCGGACTGTTCTTTCAATCCGCTCTTTTTTGCAGGCTGGCGTGTATGTTCCTACGAACCTGCGACTCCCCAGACCGCTGCGGCCGAGGTAACCGACTTGGCCTGTATATTCAGGTGAGCCTCATTCGATTCATACATGAATGCGTCAAGAATGACCTTATAGCTGACTCCGTTCCGGGGCTGCTCATACCAATGACTGGTGGTCGCGGAAATTTCATGGCTTACCTTTGACGCGCCGAGCGCTTCGCTGGTAAAAACAACATTGCCTTCCGGGTCCTCCAGGGAGATGACAAAATAATCGGCCTGATCAGGCTTGGTCCATTCCACATTGATCCGGGCATTTGTCGCGTCCCACGCGCAGTTAGTGATGGTGGCAGGGGCAAGGACCTGGTCACCCAGGACATCGGTATCGGCATCGGTTTCTCCACCAACAAAGCTGAATGAAAACTCGTAGTTCCCCTTCACAGGAGGAGTTGCTGAAAACTCAGCCTCCGGTGTTTCGCTATAAAAATCATAAGTATAGCCATTATACGAGCTTAGCTCCCTGATGCCGTTGCCGGGCAATTTGGCCGTTACCTTTGAAAACGATTTATTTCCGAATGCATGGAGAGCCAACCCATAAACGATTCCGGTGCCTTCACCGGATCGTCTGGCCACGATAAAAGCATCGCCAACGCCATCAGCTACCAATTCTTCTTCCGAGCATGAACCGGCGATCATAAAGAAGACAACAACTGTCAATATTCCCGAAGTGAGTTTTCTCATCTTTTTTTTATTCATAATTAGCCATCCGGCATTTCCCCGGCAACGGATGATATAAGGCAGATCGCATTCCCGATCTGCCTGTTTTATTCAACATCTGTCAATCGGCCTGCCCCCAGACGACGGTTTTTGTTCCAATCGACATTGCCTGCAGCGACCCGGAACTGCTTCCTAACAAAGCAACCACCTCTACGGTATAGGTTGCTCCGTTGGTCATGGTATGACTTGAATCCCAGGTTCCGGAAGAACGGACAATGTCATAATCCGTTTCGTCACCCGGCAGGTAGTTGCTGGTCCGGAAAACAATATCCCCGTCTGAATCCTTCATTTGCACATAGCAGGCTTCGGCATCGTCCACCTCTTCCCAGCTCAGTTCGATTTTCTCGCTTCCGTAAGTTGCCTGAGTGATCGCAGCCGGATCGAGTGTTTCGCTTGTTAATGCATCGGCCGACTGCGCAGTCAATTGAGTTGAGAACGTATAGGTCATGGTATACGTACCTGTCTGCGGCTTCTCGGTCGTGTATTCTTCCTGCTCGTAGTAAAAATTACCGCTGTCATTATCTTTATCCAGCGTGATGGTTTCCGTACCTATTTTTGCCGTCACCGACGAAAGGCTGCCATAATACCCGACAGCATCGATGTGCAGTCCGTAGACAATCTCCGGGGCCTGTGTTTCCTCATTGATTGCCTGCTTCGAAATAATATACACATCGGCCACTCCTTCGGGAGCAGGATCATCATCGTTACAAGACACAAAGCCGGCGAAAACGAGAAGCGCCAATGCCTTTACAAAATTTTTCTTCATAGCTTTTTAAAATTATTAGATTTAAAGTATCAACATTCCATAGATGCAGTGCAACGGAAAAGGTTGCGGCCTGCTTATTTTAATTTTCCATCGGCCTCCGGTGGTTATTTGGCAAAGTCCTTTTGCAAAAGCACTGGCGTATACCCGATTTCTTTGTAAAGAAAACAAATTCGCAGTAAAAAAATGAGCGAATCAGGAAAAAAGAAACGGCGGGCGTTTAAAAAAAGTATATCTTTGCCGCACATTTTTAGAAGTGTTTATCAATTAAATTTTATTTCAATGCCAGCAAAAATCAGATTGCAGCGACATGGTCGCAAACGTTACGCTTACTATCACATTGTGATAGCTGATAGCAGGGCACCACGAGATGGTCGTTACATTGAAAGGATTGGATCTTATAATCCGAATACTAATCCTGCTACGATCGATCTTGATTTTGACAAAGCTTTATCCTGGCTGGACAAAGGTGCACAACCCACAGACACTGCAAGGGCGATTTTATCGTACAAAGGTGTTTTGTACATGAAACATCTGCAAGGCGGTGTAGCAAAAGGTGCTTTTTCGGAAGAAGAGGCAGAACATCGGTTCAAAGCATGGATGGCTGATAAAGAGGCCAAAATCCAGGGCAAGAAAGACCGCCTGAGCAAAGAATCGGAGGCAGAAAAGAAAGCCCGTCTCGAAGCCGAGGCGAAAGTGAACGAAGAAAGGGCAGCAGCCCTGGCCAAAAGAGAAGCGGAACTTGCAGCAGCTGCAGCCGCCGAAAAGTCGGCTAAGGAAGCTCCTTCGACTGAAACTACTGAAGATCAAGCCCCTGAAGAGGAAGCTCCTGCATCAGACGAAAATGCCGCAGAGTAAAGCCGGCACTGTTTGTTAAGACATTTGCTTAATAGCAGCGATACGAAAGCAGTGGAAACGATTCCACTGCTTTTTTTATTCTTCCGGATCATCCTCATGCGCTGCATCATAAAGAAAATCGTTGTAAGGGAAACGGGTTACATGGATTTTCTTTACCTCTTCGTAGATGATCCTCTTAAATTCTTCCAGGTTGATCTTCTCCTTCGCGGAAATAAAAAGTGAGGGCGTATTTTCCTTCCCCATCCAACTGTTTTTAAGATCTTCAAGAGAATTATTCTCCCGGCTGCGCGGGCTCAGGTCATCTTCATCTTTCCGGGTATAGCGGAAGGCATCTATTTTATTGAAAATATAGATCGTCGGCTTATCACCGGCCTTAATCTCACTTAAGGTCTGCGTAACCGTAGCAAGCTGCTCCTCAAAACCCGGATGAGAGATATCGACCACATGGACTAACAGATCGGCTTCACGAACTTCGTCCAGGGTCGATTTAAACGATTCGACCAGATCATGCGGAAGTTTACGGATAAAACCAACGGTGTCTGACAACAGGAAAGGCAGGTTTTCGATCACCACTTTCCGGACAGTCGTATCGAGGGTGGCAAAAAGCTTATTCTCGGCAAACACCTCCGACTTCGACAACATATTCATAATTGTTGATTTACCCACATTGGTATAACCCACCAGCGCGACGCGCACCATTTTTCCCCTGTTCTTTCGCTGCGTTGCCTTCTGCTTGTCAATTTTAACGAGTTGCTCTTTCAGGCGCGCTATTTTATCAAGGATGATCCGGCGGTCGGTTTCAATCTGTGTTTCGCCCGGGCCCCGCATTCCAATCCCACCGCGCTGCCGTTCCAGGTGGGTCCACATTCTCGTCAGCCGCGGCAACATATACTGGTACTGAGCCAGCTCGACCTGGGTCCTGGCATGGGCAGTCTGCGCCCGCCGGGCAAAAATATCGAGAATAAGATTGGTCCGGTCCAGGACTTTCCGCTCCATCGTCTTTTCAATATTCCGAAGCTGGGTAGGACTCAGTTCATCATCAAAAATAACGGTATCGATATCGTTGGCAATGACATACTCCTGTATTTCGGCAAGCTTACCTGAGCCGACAAAAGTGGCGGGATTGGGCACATCCAGGCGTTGAAAAAACTGCTTTCTGACCACAGCGCCGGCCGTGTCGGCAAGAAACGCCAGCTCGTCCAGATACTCCTGCGCCTGCCTCTCATCCTGGTACTGGTTTATTAAGCCTACCAAAACCACGGTTTCGGGAACAACTGATGTATCGATCATTCTGCTTAGATTGATATATTAAAAAATCCTGGCTCCGAAACACGATTCAGAGCCAGGATTCCTTTATGATAACAAATGTTTGTTACTGCAAAACGAAGCTTATTGGCACCGTATAGGAGACCTTCACCGGTTTTCCCCGCTGCATTCCAGGCTTCCATTTCGGCAAACTGTTTACCACACGCAGCGCTTCCTTATCCAGCGATGGGTCAACACCGCGGGCAATTTTCGCATTGGTAATACTTCCGTCTTTATCCACAACAAAGTTTACATAAACTTTCCCCTGAATGCCATTCTCCTGTGCAATGACCGGATACTTAATGGCATTTGCAATGAATTTCCTCAATGCAAGTTCGCCACCGGGAAATTCGGGCATATCCTCAACAATGAAGAAAACCTGGCTTTCTTCCGCCTTTTCTTCCTCCTGCTGAATAATCGGGGCTACATCAATAACGGTTTTGTCGTCCGCTTCTGTGTCCTCAATATCCAGTTCTTCCTCGATATCCGTTTTGTCGTCAACAATATTCAGGACCTCCACAACTTTTGGTGGCGGCGGTGGTGGCGGCGGTTTTACTTCTTCCTGACGGGTGATCGGAATAATCTCATCCTCAACCTCCTGTTGCGCAACGGACCCAAGCGACGCAGCTTTTTCTACCCGACTGGTCCATTTAAAGGCAAGTAAGCAAAGGCCGAGAGAGATCACTAATCCAATCTGAACAAAAGTACTTCTTTTGCTCTCAAGATCAGCTTTCGGTGATTTCTTCAATTCCATAATTCGGTTTTAACAATTTATCATGTTACACAAACATCTCCTCAATGAGGGTCTAAAGATAAAAAATAATCTTCAAAAGCAACGAAACCGACAAAAATATTCTCAAGGCCGGTTCCTTCGCGGGATCTGTCCACCAGTTTGACCGTCAAACCCACAAATCACATTCTTACAAAAAATTCTTCGCCTGAATCAGCAGATTTAAATCTGCCATATTAAAACAAAAACTGCACCAAAATAGTATGTATTATCTGCTCTTTTTTTACAACACTCTTAGAAAACCGCCGTCCAAATTAATTTTAACGATCTTCATCACTTATTTCCTTAATTTAGAACGCAGGTTTAACAGAGATCCCATGGAAAATAAACGGGTATTAGTGCGGACTTTCGGGTTAGGATATGTCCTGATTTTTGTCATCGCCAATATTATCGGTTCAGGGGTATATAAAAAGATAGCGCCCATGGCCGCGGAACTTCACTCGCAGACATGGATCCTTCTGGCCTGGATTGCCGGAGGGATCATTACCCTTTTCGGTGCGCTGAGCAATGCAGAAGTTGCCGGCCTGCTGGCTGACACGGGGGGTGAAGATATGGTCATTTTTGCCGTTTTCTTTTTCTATGGCGCAACCACTTTAGGCGTGTTCATCCTGCGATACAAAATGCCCGATGCACACTGCCCCTACAAGGTCTGGGGTTATCCGGCCGTACCGGCTGCCTTCATCCTCTTTTGTTCAGTATTGATCACGAATACAATTCTTACGCGTCCCCGTGAAGCAGCCATCGGGCTGGCCCTGATCCTGCTTGGAATACCCGTGTATTGGCTGATGAAGAAACAAAACACTTAAATTGTTGCAGGCCGAAGCTCCTTCTTTTTCGCCTCCTGTCCCCGCCTGTGATGTTTCTGCCTCCGGCATCTTCAAATAAAAAACATAGTCTCAAATTACCATTCCTGCGCCAATACATTTAAGGCCTTGTTTTTTAGAGACTTTTTCTCTAAATTTTACAGTAATTCTAAAATCAACGACCATGAATACAAAACCATTATTTCTCATTTTTTTATTGCTCGCCGCCTGCACAACCGTGGATAAACCGTTAGCCGACGACGAAAAAGCCAAAATCACCGGCGAAGCGAAGGCACTGATTGATACCATCATTCAGGTATGCGAAAATCCGGATCCTGAAAAATTAAATTCGCTCTTTGAAAACACGCCTGACTTTGTCTCGCTTGTGGGGGGTGTGTATGCCGATTACAATCAGTCACTGGAAAACGTGAGCGCTTATTTTGAAAATGTGAAGAGTCAGACCTGCATCATCCAAAGCGAAATTTACACGGTACTGGATGCCAAAACCGTTCTGTATACCGCTAATTCAAGATGGGAAACAAAAATGAAAAACGACAGCGTGATGGTATTCGATCCGCTCGGTATGCAGTTCCTGCTCAAAAAAACCGGCAACCAATGGAAAGTGCTCAGTTGGACGGAAGCACAGTAAAGCCTGCACCCCGGTGCCCGCTGATCATCAGGATTCGGGTTAGGAGAAAAATTATCGCGGCTGAAATCAAAATTGGATTCCCCCGACTGCTCGCCAATAAAAAATATTTATATATTTGTGCGCTCAAACGGGGGATTAGCTCAGTTGGCTAGAGCGTTTGACTGGCAGTCAAAAGGTCATCGGTTCGATTCCGATATTCTCCACCATTGAAGATCAAAGAGTTATAAAAATGATTTGTAGCTCTTTTTCTTTGCCATACAAACAACATTAAAGATGTTGGGAAAATCGGAAATGTTAGGAATTTCACTCAAAAATTAATTGGAAAACATTCCATTGTAGCCATCAAAACAATAATTAATGCTATAACTAAGCAGCCTGAGTGGATTTGCTTAAAATTCCATTGTTTTGAGCAATTTCATTGACTTTACTGCGAGCTTTTACAATTGAACACTTTGTACAATCACTGTAAAATTTCACCGCTCGGCTAGTTAAGCCATAATATACTAATACAAAAATTCTATCGTCAAGTTCTTGAAATATCTTACGTCTATAATAGCTTCAGACGGAATGAATCTCTTCCCGCATTTCAAACAGGTAATAAGTGCACTGACGCAAAATTGCGTTGACAGAATTCATCGTCGCCTGAAAGACATGAATGTCGGAATTTCCGATACTAAATGCATCTTGGGTTGCAATTATTACGAATAGATTCAGCCCTTTGGCTTCACAAAACCGATAGCCCGCTTGGGAGTCTTGGATGATTGGTTGATCTGTTTTTGTTTGGCAGCCAGTTCAGACAGGGCCAGGTAAATTTCATCCAGAGAGGTCTGGTTTTCTTCGCTCAGATCGTTAATGGCTTTAAGGTTTTCTTCGCTTTGTTCCTCCAGAGCCTTCACATGCTGCCATAGTTCCTTTATCTCGGCTGATACGGACGCTTGGGTAAGTAAATAATTCCGAATAGCAACAAAGGCCCTCATGATGTTTATATTGACCTCAATCGCTTTCTCACTTCTAAGTACGCTCGACAACATAGCAACCCCTTGTTCGGTAAAGGCAAAAGGGGCATACTTCGGAAATTTTCCTCGACCATCCTCATTTTCTAAGGTCACAAATTGTGACCTTGTATTGGTTATCAGATGATTATATTCGTCGTTGGTTAACTCAAACATGAAATCATCCGGAAATCTCTTGATATTCCGGCGAACAGCCTGTTTAAGAGCCTTGGTAGGTACCTCATACATGGCAGCCAGATCGAAGTCCAGCATCACCCGGATACCTCGGATCTCGTAAATCTTACTTTGAATGACTGATAGTTCCATAGGTCACTTTTGAAATTCTTTCTTCTCCGATTGGTAAGCTTCTACAATGACAAATACTCGTTTTGATTCCGTTAAATCGATCTTTTCAGCAATGTCGCTTAAATCTCCTAAATACAAAGATATTGGCCCATTAAACTTTCCGAGAACAGCTATTCTAAATTCTTTCTGATAAGAATATTTTTCTCTTTTCTCAAAAAGGGTTTTACTTTCCCATTCTTTGGATTTAGGGTAGTATTTGACCGGTTCATATAATATATCTGGCCAATTCTTTTGTATTCTTTCCAAAAAATACCCAGGTGAAGGTATTAGAAAAAAATCATGGTCAGCAAATTCTTTTATAAACTTTAATGGGATGGTATGATAATAACTACCATTTCTAATTTCCCAGTCTTGGTCCGTAATGCAGTATAAACAATAGATATTTGTCTCCTGTTTTTCATCAAAAAGCCGGAAGTCAAAGCCTTGGTCTGTAATTTTGGTAAAATTCTCGTTATCAAACGAATAAGATAATGCTGCATTTTCTTCTAATACGTAACTTGCTCCTTCAAAAGAATCACCTACATTTTGGTCTGAAAGTTCATACTTCCGAAAGAAATCCGTAGAATTCATAAAGATATGACCTTTTGTCAAAAAACTATTGGAATATTTTTTTTTGACTGCTTTGATAAAGCACAATACCTCCATAAGCTAAATTCATTTTGCAGGTTAAGGAAACCGAATAAACACTTTTCCAGAAGGTGGCACATAACCAAATATACGAATAAACACTACCATATGATAGGCAAACTCCTCAAAGATTCGATAACCACGGATTTGATTAACTTTGGACAGTTGCGTCCTGTTAATGGGTGTCCGACCAAAACCAAGGTGGAAGGATTTCCTGGCGTGAGCAGTAGTTATGTCAGTAAGTTCACGAAGGCTGTTGCAGCCATCCAACTGACCGAACCATGAGAACAAGCATCTGATTCCAGCTTGTCAAACTCCATTGCCCTGTCCTATCCATGTATTTCACCATAATTCTTTCGAAATATCGTTGCGGTATAAATTCTGTTATCTGACTGAAAACATACTTGCCCTGGTTCATATCTGCCTGACTTTATCGGTTCAAACAAATATAACCATTTCAAAAGGCCGACAAGATTTTCGCAATCAACACAGCTGATTACATGTTAGTTATAGATGAATTTAACTATTTTTAAGAGACACTTATGAATTTATGACATTATTTTATTGTCAGGCAAGCAATGCAACAGATTTTGATAATTTATCCTTAATTACCATAGCCACCTGGCGTAGCCATACCAGCCACTTGCGTGTCTGGAAATCGGTTAATACACGGCATTTTGCGGATTCTTTGGTGCAATATTCGACAAAAATCTCAGCTCCACGGGAAATAAACTACTGTAATAAAGCCAAATACCTGATCCAAGTTTCAGTTCTTCCTCCTTCCGGTCACTTCTCCGGTGAGCTTGATCTCGACTGGTTCCTCGCTGAAGTTCAGATAGATTTTCACGGATTTGCTGAATGTTCCCAATTGATTGGGCATAAAAGCGATGTGGATGTCGGCACACCTGCCGGGTTGAACGGGTTCCTGCTCAAATTCAGGGACCGTGCATCCGCAGAAGGATTGCGCCTGTTTAATGATCATGGGAGTCTGCCTGGTATTTTTTAACTTTACCACGAACTGTCTGGAAGATCCGGCCTGGATGTTGCCAATTTCGTAGATGACAGGTTCATGGATATCGGCAGCTGCCTGAATAGTAATCGCCCGTTTGTTACCGGTATCCGACCGGGAACAACTCCAGGCCAGAAAACCTGTCAACAGGATTAACGTCACGGGAAAGGCAAGTAAAACAAAATTTCTCATACAAACCAAAAAACCTGAAAAGTATCGGAATTCTTAATGAAGCCCGTCATAGCGAACAAAATGTTCACTATGACGGGACAACTCCTCAGCGTAGAGTCAAATAACAGAGCCTTCGCTCTATTTGTATTCCGGGCGTTGTTCCAGCACACCCGGTTCCAAATCGAGCTGGGCCTGTGGCACCGGCATGTATTTAGCTTTATCTGTAAAGGTGACACCTTTCATAAATGACGGGCGGATCCTCTGGTCAGCAGTGGCAAATGAGTTGAGGACCTGGGCCATGCTTTTCCCTCCGATCTTATTCGGCAGGCTGTCCCAGCGCCGCAAATCAAAGAACCGCATGCCTTCAGTTGCAAATTCAAGCCGCTGCTCCCACTGGACTGCACGCATGGCCTCCTCTTTATTTGCAAACACAAGATAGGGCTCGACTTTGTAATTGGCTGCCGGCTGATCCCAGTCAATATCACCTTCTTTACCCCACGGATAAAAATCGGTCGGCAATTTATAAACTTTAACCCGGCCCATCACCACGTCGTTACCGGCTCTTTCACGGATCATGTTCACCAACTGCAGTGCTTTAGGCAGGTCTCCCTCAAAGGCTGCAACTTCAGCTCTCCAAAGCAGCACGTGGCTATACCGGATATACCGGTAGTTATTGGCATTGATACCGGTTTGCCATCCTGTGGTAGTGGAATAGCTGTACCGCTCCGATTGTTTGAAGAACGGTTTCGGGCAGGGAAGATACGGCCCCCCGTCGGACTGTTTCCTAACCCAGGCCGAACCACGGTTTACCCCCCAGTCTTTATAGGGAATACCCCGGCGGCTGACGGTGAAATCGAGGCGCGGATCGACCAGGTGGTTATCGGGAATAAACTCCTTGTCGGAACTGATACCCGCATCGTTTTTCAAGTCTGTATCATTGAAGGTATCGAACAGCGGATGTCCGAATGCATCGACCTTGAATGCGTTAACCAGATTTTGAGACGGCTGGTGGAAACCGCAGCACATCCCGATGTCGCCGCCATGAGGCCAGTTCAAGCCAATCCCCATCTCTGCGTTTAAAGACTCTTCGATATCATTCACGTTGGCCTGAATTTCAAAAATAGATTCCGCGTTGTTGTTGGTCACGATTTCAAAGTTCTGAATAAAACGGTCCATCAGGGTATATTTTCCGCTGTTGATAATGTCATCCAGCAACGGCTTGGCCTCGGCATATTTCAGGTCCTGCAGGTAGGCTCTCGCCGCCAGCGCCATCGCGGCATATTTGGTAGCCCGGCCTGGCTGTTCCTGCGTTTCGGGAAGATTTTCGTACGCGAATTTCAGGTCGCTCACAATTTGAGTCAGAACAGCGCCTTCCGGGTTCTTATTGGAAACCTTGGCTGGGTCTTCAATATCTTCGGTTAAGATCGGGATATAATCCCCGAAGACGAGGCGGGCTTCAAAGTTGAACAATCCTCTGAGGAACAGCAACTCAGCCTTGTATTTTTTGGCTTGTGCTTCTGTGATGGTTCCCATTTCCAATGATTTGGCAACAACGTTGAGCGCTTTATTGGCCCGGAAAACTCCCATGCCAAGTGTCAGTTTCCATTTGTCGGCCGGGTAATTATTGGTCGTGACAACAGCCCACCGTTCGATTTCGTTCACCGGCACCTGGTCGCCCTCTTCCGAGCCTTTATAAGCATCGTCAGATGCGACCGACCCGTAAGTCCAGTTTTGAATGGAAGCGCCCCATGAAACATCCCATAGCGAGCTGCCCCTCACCATCGCGTAAGTTCCGGTTAACAGCGCATCGATGCCTTTTGCATCATAAAAGACTTCTTCAGTCGTGGTTCCCGGCGGCGTTCTTGTCAGAAAGTCTTCAGAGCAGGAATTTAACATCGCCACCAGAGCCACAACGGCCTGAAATATCAATATTTTTTTCATATGTTTCATTTTTTTTGATTAGATGATTATAAACCAAGATTGATCCCAAACATAACCTGACGCGGGGTCGGCCAGGCCCCAAGGTCCAGCCCCATCGCGTTGCCGCTGAGGTTAATTTCCGGATCAAGGCCGCTGTAGCCTGTAATCGTGAACAGATTCGTCACCTGAACATAAAAATTCAGTTTCTTGATCTCGGCTTTTTCCAGCATACGAGAAGGGAGCGTGTATCCCAACCGAAGATTTTTCAGTCTGAGGTACGATGCGTCTTCAAGAAACGCCGTGGATGGTTCCTGCGAAATGGGATCCTGGTCGAGCATTGGAAGACTGGCATCCGCGTTGCTGCCCAGGTACGGGCTCCCCCATGATTCATAAAGGGCTTTTTTGCTCAGCCCTCCGTTAAACATACCATAATCGGTCCATCGGGTGACGTAATTAATCAGCTTATTCCCAAGACTTCCATAGAAGAAAAGATTCAGGTCAAAATTCCTGTAAGTAAGATCAACATTCAGCCCGCCCACCAGATCGGGATGCGGACTACCAATGAATGTCCGGTCGTCGGCCGTGATTTTTCCATCAGGCTTCCCTTCCGGACCGCTGATATCACGATACTTGAAATGGCCTGGTTTGTTGTAGGTTGTGTTTCCATACGCCGGTTGTTTCTGCGCTTCGGCGTCAGTCTGCAAAATCCCGTCCACAACGTATCCGTAGAATTCAGGATAGGCCGTGCCGACGCCAAATCTGGTATAAACCTTCTGGCGCTGACTATTGCCATCGAGGATCAACTTCGGATCGCCCGTCAGATCGGTGATTTCATTTGTGTAATGCGACAGGGTCGCGGTAACAGCATACGTCAGTTTCTTGTCGGAAGTCTGATCGCTATAGCCCAACTCGAGATCGAATCCCCGGTTTTTCATTTCAGCAATGTTTACCGAAGGAGCTGCAACCACCCCGGAAACATGCGGGATCGGCTTTACAAAAAGCATATCGCTGGTAAGCCTTCTCCATATATCGAGATCGAAATGCAGCTTGTTATTCAGAAGCCTCCCATCTAAGCCCACGTTATAAGTTGTCGTAGCTTCCCACTTTACATCGGGATTCCCCAACGCCGAGGGCATAAATCCCGCGATTGCACTGGTGTTGGAGCCATCAAGGGCATAAGAAGATTTATAGGGATCGCTGCGGAACGTGGTATAGGAGTTATAAAGTCCCATCTGGTCGTTCCCGGTTTGCCCCCAGCCCAGCCTGAGCTTCAACAGGTCGAGCCAGTTGCGTGTTCCACCCATGAACGTTTCCTCAGACAATACCCAGGCAAGCGACACGGCAGGGAAAACGCCATAGTTTTCACCCGATGCCGTACGTGACGTACCGTCGCGCCTCACAGTGGCCTCGATAAAATATTTACTGTTAATATCATAGTTAACGCGTCCAAACAAGGAAAAGAGAGCCCACTCCTGGGTATTTCCGCTGTTTTCCTTATTCGATTCGCCCGAATCCAACTGCATGTAATTGGGGTCTGTCGAAAAATAGTTTCTCCTGCTGGCATTCAGGAACCGATAGTAATTTTCAACGGCTTCGGTTCCCAATATCACGTTAAGCACTTGTCCGTCCTTAATTTTTGTGTTGTAGCTCAGGGTATTGATCCAGTTCCATTGCAGCGAAAAATTGGAATCCGCATTCAGACCATTCACCTTATTGGGCTCAGAGTGTTCAAAGCTTGGGATAATATGACCTTTGTAATTCCATTGCCCCCAGTTGTACCCCAGCAGCGTTTTAGCTGTTAATCCTTTTAAAGGACTGATTTCCGCATAAGCGTTCCCCAATATCCTGACCCATTTCCCGTTATTGTCTTTTGCCCGGTAAAGCATCGCGACGGGGTTGCTCGAATTGCCCATTTCAGAGGCCTTTGAACCGGCAAAATTGCCCATGATATCATAAACCGGAATAATAGGTTGGGCACGGTATGCCTGCGAAATTACCGTACCCTCACCATTGTCTCCCAGCTCGCCGAACTCGTTGATGTAAATGGTCTGAAGTGACTCCCCAACCTTAAACCAGCTATTAATCTTCGTATCGGCATTCATACGGAATGAATAACGTTTAAAATTGGTGTGCTTCAAATAGCCGTCTTCGTCCAGATAGCTTCCCGAGAACGCATAATTGCTCTTGTTTCCACCCCCGGTTACTGAAAGCTCGTATTCCTGGATGAGGGCCGTACGGTAAATTTCGTCGTACCAGTTCGTGCCTTCTTTGTTCGCTTTAAAAATCAGATAATCCGGATATTTATAAAGATCAGGGTTCACCGCAGGGTCTCCTTCCATGGCGCCGGCGGGAAGGATGTAATCGGGGATGACGGGTTTTTCGCCGGATCCGTATTGCGCGTGGCGGGGAGTAACTCCCCTGTTTTTGAACGACAACCATACGGCTTCGGCATACTCATTCGTGTTGAGCATATCGTACTGGTTGGTCGCGTTGCTGATGCCTGCCTTGACGGAAAAATTAACAGCGGGCGCCTGGTTAACCCGGCCTCTCTTGGTAGTGATAATGATCACACCATTTGCACCTCTCGCACCGTATATCGCGGCAGAGGACGCGTCTTTCAGCACGGAAATCGATTCGATATCATCTGCATTCAGGTTGTTTCCCGGTCCTGTCGGTACGCCATCTATGATAAACAAAGGATTGGCATTGTTAATGGTTCCGATACCGCGGACACGGATGGTGGCATCGCCTCCCGGCCGTCTTGCCTGGGTAACGGTAACACCCGACACCTGCCCCTGCATCCTGCCTACCACGCTCGGGGCAGTTGAGCTCTGCAATTTTTCACTGGACACTATCGAAACGGCCCCGGTCAGCTCTTCTTTCATACGGGTGCCGTAACCCACGGCAACCACTTCCTCCAGCCCGATGGTTTCTTCCTCCATGGACAGGTCAACCTGCTGCCTCCCTTCCACGTCAATTTCCCGGGTTCGCATCCCCACGAAAGAAAAGACCAGTGTGGCATCGGCAGGCACGTTGGCCAGAGAAAAATCGCCATCAGTACCTGTAATCGTACCTTGCGTTGTGCCTTTAATCGCCACGGTCACCCCTGGCAAGGGCTTCCCTCCGGTATCGGTCACCCGACCTGAAACTGACCGCTTTTGCTGCTGAAAAACTGATTCCTCCTTTTCTGTATAAACCATAATGAGCCGGTCATCAATTTCATAACGGATGTCGGTACCCAAAAACAGGGTCTCCAGAATTTTATTGATGTCCTGCCCATGCACCGAAATATTGACTTCCCGGTCAAGATTAATAAATTCGGAACTGTATGCAAATCGAAATTTGCTTTGATTTTCAATGGCTTGCATAACCTCACTCACCTTGGCTCCCTGAAGGTCCAGTTCCAGCTTCGTGTTCTGGCTGTAAGAACTGCCCCATACCTGAACCAGCGCCAACAAAAGAAAGGAAAATGTTAGTCGCATAATTCTCCCCGTTTGATTTTTTACTAAAGGGTGAAGTACACCCTTCCCGATTAATTTTTTTTTCATAATTTAGAACCGTTTTTAAAAGGTTTTTACAAATTTGTCATTAGCTGATGACACGTTTTACCTCAGGAAAGTGTTCCCGCACTTTCCTGTTTTTTCTAAAATTTTTGCTCATATTTTAATCTGATAATGTTTCCCTCTTGTACTGCCTTAACCGGAGATATTTTTCCCAACAAGTAGAGCACCTCGGCAAGCGATTCGTTCTCAATGCTAAACGTGAACGGCATATCTTTGATTCGCGGATCTACTTCAAATTTCTGGTTATATCTTTTTTCAATTTTTTGTGCCACCTGTTCCAGAGGAAGCTCAAAAATGTTCATGATTCCATACCTCCATGAGGTATAATGCTTAGGATTCACCGTTCCCTTCTCCAGTATCATGGTTTTTCTGTTGAAGCTGGCCATTTCGCCCGGGAACAGGCGTGTCAACGATTGATGGCTTTTCGGATAAATTTCCAACGACCCGGTTTCCAAAACGACCTCTATCGTCTTTGAATCGTCATAATTGGAAACTTCAAACTGAGTTCCTGTTACTTTAACCTGTAAGTCGCCAAGCGCAACAATTAACGGAATGGCTTTGTTTTTAACAACTGAAAAAAAAGCTTCGCCAACCACTTTGACCTCCCGGTTGTTGATGCCATATTGATTATTGTAACTGAGCTTCGTGCCTGAATTGATCCAGACCTCAGAGCCGTCGGGTAAGGTCACTTCCGAAATTTGTCCGAAAGCGGTGCGAATCTCGGTGTATCTTAATTCTTTTCCCTTCAGGTATAGCTGCGAAAAAAAAAGGCCTCCCGCCAGGCTGATCACCAGCAAAGCGATAGCCGCGTACCTGTAAAGTTTCACGTATCGTTGTGTTTTCTTAAGCTGCTGTTTTTCTTTCAGCCGCTGGCTTAGGTGAAGCTGCTCAAAACTGGGAGCCATTTGGCCGGCATGAGCCAACTTTTGAAGCCACCAGGCTTCCTTAACTGCATCGAAAACCGGTTTGTTGGCAGCATTTCTGAGCCAGAGAAGTAGTTCCCGCTGCTCTTTTTTGGACAGGTTTCCCTCCAGGTATTGTCGAATTTCCTTTTCCATACGAAGGTAATTTCAGTTCCTGCAAGCGGCTTCCGTTCGGCATAGTCCGGACAAGTTTGTCCTCTGCTCTCACTTAACCGCCGCTTTCACCCTTTTATACACGGAAATATGAAAATCCCTACCAAAAAAAACAAAAATTTAAAATTTTGTTTGTTTAACCTGGTCTCGTGGCCTCAATCTCTTAGTCAAGCAGAAGAAAAATCATAAGTGCAAATTCGGGGAACCGGCTCTGGAGTGCCTCGCGCAATTGTTTCTTCGATTTAGCCAGGCTTTTCTCAACTGCCTTCAGGGTGATTCCCATTTCACCGGCTACCTCCTTTTGCTTTTTATGTTCTATTTTGCACTTTACAAATATTTGATTCTGTCTTTCAGGAAGATCGTCAATGGCTTTTTTCAGGGCCTCCAGCAGTTGTTCTTCCAGCTTTTTCTCTTCTGCCCCCGATAGATCGATCTGGTACAGATGCTGAAGGTCGCTCCAGGGTCCCTGCACGATAGAAAATCTTCCGGCTTCAAGTTTCCGGTCGCGCAAATAATTCAGACACTGATTTCGCACAACCCTGAAAAGAAAACTTTCAACCGATTTTTCCGGAACGATTGAGCCTCTTCTTTCCCACAACCGCAAATAAGCATTTTGCACCATATCCTCGATAAGCAGATCATTTTTCAAAAATAATCTGCAATAATTTTTCAGCCGTGAAGAGGTCTGCAGGTACAGTTTTTGATATCCGAGAGGATCTCCTTTTCTCAATTCCTTATTTAGGCTTTCCTGAAAAAGTAGATTCATTTTAGGCAGTTAAATCGCTGTTGTTTAGTTTATGTGTCAACCGTTTAGATTCATATTTTACCATTCTTTTAACACGCAGATCGAAGATTCCATCCATATGCGCCAGACGACTGAAGCGAAAACATCTATTCATCCGGTACCCTTGAAAACGTGTTTCGCTACAACTATGGTGTATTCCTCTCAGCCAGGATTCAGTATTTTCTGCTCACCATGAAACAAAAGTAGCATCTTTAACAACAACCTATGCACAAAGTTGACCATCTCCTAAAAATTGATGAGAATAATTCTGTATAGCTACTAAATGATCCGGCAAAGGAGAGCCGCTCCGGCCAATTTTGACCAGACTGAGTACCAATATGATGCCAGCAATACATGACAGTGTTCTGAAGCCTGCCCTGTCCCGAATATTTTCGCTCTCGCCTTCATTGTGATCTGCACAATCATCCTTCTCCTTTGGCCCCCCATCTTCTCATGTCGATCCCGGCTTATCTTCTGATGATTCCTGACAAATGCACAGGAAGTGCTTTTTCAAGACTGCATATCTTGGCGTTTGTCAACTGATGCCAATAAGGTGTTCAGAATCTGCTGCTCTCTGTTAAAAACCGGTAAAGATCAGCATGAAAAGCAAAGGCCTTTTCAATATCGTTTTGTAATTGGGCTGAAAAGAAAGTGTCATCAAGTTTCCCGAGGTAACGTACACAAAACGTCTTCTTTTGAAACCACCGCTGGAATTCGTCCGGCAATGCGTTTGGAAGGGGTCTTTTATAATCCTCACCAACCAGTTCAAAAAGGCTTTGCTCCCTGTACCGGTCGCAGATCGGCGTGAACTTTTCAGGGAAAGCCGCCATGTAATCGCGGAACCGCTCCATATTTTCGGCAGATGCGGCATAATAGCCCATGCCGTACTGATAATCGTCGGTAGTGAAATAAAAATAAAATTCAGGGACATTCCCCCAGATTTTAGCCGGACGTTTGAATGACAGCCAGGCATCGGTCCGAAGCGGCGATTTGTCTTTTGAGAACCGGGTGTCCCGATAGATTCTGGAGATTGCCCGGTTAACCTGAGGCGTTGTGTCGATATGCCCGTCGATACCGGTTAAGAGAGGCCCCAGACCGGACGTCAGTTCCTTCAATGGTTCCAGAACATGTTGTTCATAGGTGGCCCTGTTCTTTTCAAACCACTCTTTCTGATTATTTACAGCAAGTTCTTTAAAAAAAGAGATCCCTGCTTTTGTGAAACCTGTAAATGCCATATCAGGTGTTGTTTAGTTGTTGGATCCGGATTCGGAAAACCAGGCTCGTCGCTGAGCAAGATCGCCTGTAACGATAATCCGGAACATCCTCCTGTCAAATTGTATCACACCGCACAAGTCAAAAATACAATTCTTCCAGACGGTTTCAAGCCCTCCGATGTGAGAATAAATTTCATTCATCGCGGTTCGTTGCGCCTTCCTCCTTCCGGGCATAAAAGAAGCTTTTTCCACGGGCCGGATCGTCATAGCTGTATATCTCCCTGCCGGTATGCGCCCGGTAAAAGGCCAGCATAGCCATATCGCCGGCACAGAACAGCGAATGAATGCACATGATACTGAAGAAGAAATAAGCGTAGGGTGTATACCAATACAGGACACCCAACAGGAGGCACGTCAGCTTTACGACCACCAACGGAGCATACGCCACAATACGGAACGCCTTAAACCCGATGACCTCTCTGTCGGCCATCACATAAAAAACAAACTTCTTCCAGACGGCACCGGCTTTCAGTCTGCGCGCCCCGCAGATAAGGTAAGCTAGAGCATGCAGCAATTCATGGATGACAACCAGTGCCGTGAACGAAAAGACCACCGCATACGTTATTTGCTGTACCGGCCCGGAAAGTCCGCGTGAATAACTGATCACGGCTTTTGTTATCAAAAAAATCAGCATCAGGATCATGATCATCTGATAGGCCGAATAAATCCGGACGATGCTAAGAGAGGGATTAATCTGTTCGAGGATAAATCGTTTGATCTGCCGGTGTTCAACTTCCGCCAACAACTCAAACCGCGCCGGGTCGTTCAGGTCGTCCGGTGTTAATTTCTTCATGCTGCTTTGTTTTTTATAACTGAAACCCTATTTTCGTCGTCTGAACGAAGACGACGTGTTCAGGATCCGGCACTACAAGATATAATTAAAATGGCGAAACTCAAACAACCGGTGAAGAAGGCAGAAAAGAATGTCCTTCAGCTATATCTCCAGAAGGGGAGGCTCGAAGCAGGCTGCGATGAAGCAGGCCGGGGGTGTCTCGCCGGACCGGTAGTCGCTGCGGCCGTGATCCTCCCACCCGATTTTAAAAATGACTTGCTAACCGACTCCAAAGAACTCACAGAGAAAGAACGGGACCTGCTCCGTCCGCTGATCGAAACCCAGGCGCTGGCTTACGCAATAGGCGTTGTGAGTCACACCGAAATCGATCAGATAAACATTCTCAATGCCTCTTTCCTGGCCATGCACCGGGCAATCGCTCAGCTTAGCCTGGTACCGGAACACCTGCTGATAGACGGGAACCGGTTTAACCTTTACCCAAATATCCCGCATACCTGTATCATCAAAGGGGATGGCAAATACCTCCCTATCGCGGCAGCCTCCGTGCTGGCCAAAACATTCCGGGACGACCTGATGAAGGATCTGCACGGACACTTTCCGCAATACTGCTGGAACAGCAATAAAGGGTATCCAACCAGGGCCCATCGTCAGGCTATTCGCGAAACCGGGCCTTCACCCTTTCATCGGATGACCTTCCATCTACTCGAAGAGCAACTGGAGCTGGATTTTGAATAAAAAGGATTTTCGGATTCTCTGATTTTCATTACAGCTCGATCGGGATCCCGTTGTAGAAATCCAGGATCTTGGACCGGAAAATATAGTCATATTTCGCCTGGGCCAGATCGCTGGTGGCTTTTGTCAGATTGTTCTTTGCCTGATTGTATTCCACCGAATTCACCATGCCCACGTTGAATTTTTCCTCCGTGTAGCGAAAAGCCTCCTGCATGGACTCGACCGCCTTATTGCTGGCAATGTATTTTTTCAGTGCCGCCAGTGCGTTCGTATAAGCCTGCTCAATTTCAGTCCTCAGTAGATTCTTCGTGTTCTGCAATTCCAACTCCTGACTTACCGCCTGCAACTCGGCATTTTTTACCTGTGTGCGGGTCTGGAATTTATTGAAAACCGGAATCGACATGTTCAGCCCAAATCCGTACCGCTCATTGTTTTTCAGCTGATCGGAGAACGAAATCTTTGCTCCCTCCAGATCTTCATACTTGTTATTATAGGAAGTATAATAATCAAAGCCCGCGGTAATAGTCGGATAGAAGCTCGTTTTGGCCAACCCGATCTGTTCGCGGTAGCTCTCCAGTTTAAACTCGGCGCTTTTTACTTCGGGACGGGTCTGAACCGCGTTTTTAAATACTTCGACCGAATTCAGCAAGGCTCTGTTCGCCCCAACCACCGGAAGATCCGGTTTAACAATCTTAAAATTCTCAGAAGCGGGTATTTCAAGTAATTGATAAAGATTAAGATAACTTAACTGCAATTCATTTTGCCGGGTCACAAGATTTAACTCTTCCTGCGCATACTGTGCCTCAATCTCCAGAAGGCTTCCCCGGGCAAGACTCCCGGCATCAACCAGCTTCCTGGTCCTTTCAATCTGAAGATTCGTAACCGCCAGTTGGTCTTCGGCCACCTGCGCCAGCTCCTGGGAAAACAGGATTTGCAGGTAAGCTGCAGCCACATTCAATATAATGTCGTCCTTAGCCTTTTGCAAATCTTCCAGGCTCGCCTTCAGGTTATAACCGGCCACGTCGACCGACTTCTTAAGGGCCATTGCATTCCATAAGGTAATATTGGCACTCAGGCTTCCCCCTGTCTGGTTTGAGTTATAGTCTGCATAGGTATTGTCATACTGTAATGAACGGCCAAAGTTGAAACTGTTTGAAAGGTTTCCGTTCAACGATGGCAACCGGTTGTTTTTTGATTGCTTCAGCTCGTTGCCGTAATAATCGGTGTTGGTTTGCTGCTGCCGGATACGAATATTGTTTTCAAGCGCATAATCGACGCACTTCTTCAAGTCCCATTCCTGCTGAGCCATGGAAACACCCGCCAGACAAACAGCAAGGATCGTCATGTATATTTTAAGCTTCATTTCGTGTGAATTATTGTTCATTTGTTGATCGCCTGAAATTAAAGGTTATTTTCAAAATGTTCTACCCTTGCTTACTTGTATTTTCCTTTGCTTTTTTCGGGTCGATCTTCTCTCCTTTCACCTTGTCATCCTTCGAGAGGCCTTCCACGATCTCAATGTTGATCCCGTCCGAAAGCCCCGTTTTGACATTCCTCTTTTCATAAATCGCCTCATCGGCATTTTTCAGCACTTCAACAAAAGCGGAATCGTTATTAAACTGAAGCATCCCTTCCGGAATCACCATCACACTGTCTTTGCGTTCCAGGACGATATTTGCATTGGCGCTGTAGCCCGCCCGGATAAACTGGTCTTCCTTCAGTTTCACATCGGCCTTGATCTCAAACTGGATCGCTCCGTTCTCTTCCTTGCCTTTCGGCGAGATGTACTTCAGCACTGCGTCAAATTTATCCTTCTCAATGGCACCGATCTCCAGTTCGATCGGCATTCCTTCCTTTATTTTCCCAACCTCTGTCTCATCCACTTTTCCCTGGAAGATCATATCCTTCATGTCGGCAACAATTGCAATGGTGGTGCCATCGTTAAACGTGTTTGACTGGATCACAGAGTTCCCGACTTTGACCGGCACATCGAGCACCGTCCCCGTAATGGTAGACCGAACCAGCGTGTTGGTCGCGGTCTGCGCCTTTTTTGTCACCCCATTCTTGATCAGTTCGAGGTTATTATCGGCTGCGGTAAACTCTTCCTTCGCCTGCTCATAGGCTACTTTCGCCTTTTTGAATTCCTCATACGAAATGACATCACCATCGTACAGCTTCTGCTGCCGGTCAAAATCAATCTTCGCGTCCTGAAAATCAATCTCAGCCTGTTTTAAGCGTGACTCGGCGGAATTCAAATTAACCATGTCGGGGATGATTTTGATCTTTGCGATCACCTGCCCCTTCTCAATCCGGTCGCCGGCTATGACGTAGATCTCATCAATAATCCCTGAAACCTGCGGCTTAATTTCGATCTCCTGCCGGGGAACAACCGAACCGGTCGCAACAGTCTTCTTAATCACATCCGAAATAAACGGATTTCTGGTCTCGTACACATCGGGCTTCTTTTTCGATTTGTTGTAAAGAAATACAATGGTCCCTCCAAAAATCACTACCAACAGGGTAATGATTAAAATTCTGAAAAATTTCTTCATGGCTCATTCTATTGTTACTGTTGTTACTATTGTTATCCGTTTTAATAGTTCTGTTAACGTTCCTGTTCAAGGCTCACATCATCCGCCGGTTTTCCTGGCCATGACTCTTCATTCGCCTGTCTTATTCGTCTCTCAGTGCATCGATCGGTTTAATACGGATGGCCCGTTGCGCGGGAACCATTCCCGCGAATATTCCGGCGATCACCAGCACAGCGAGCGCAGCCACGGCCATCCCAAAGTTGATCTGAGGGTGTCTGAAAAACATTTCATCGCCGGCCGATTCAAGGAATTTATTCAGCAATTCGAGCAAGCCTACGCCAAGCGACAAGCCGATATATCCGGCCATTACGGTAAGGAAAACACTCTCAGCCACAATATGCAGGATAATTTTCCCCGGTGTAGCACCAATCGCGCGCTGAATCCCTATCTCCTGCGTTCGTTCCTTGATAATGACCAACATGATA
>JBFXKJ010000028.1:0-27594 GCA_050173895.1 Mangrovibacterium sp.
CAAAATAAACTTCAACACTCCTCATTTTTCCCCGGTTGTCCGGCGTCAATTCCCGAAACCCGGCTGGTGACCTCACCGTCGTACAGGCGGGTCACCAACTGATCGCCTGCCCTCAGGTCGTTGATGGTTTTCAGCAGTTTTCCGTCCTTCCAGGTCAGGCTGTATCCTCTTTTCAACACATGAACCGGATCGACCAGCCTGATCTTCTCTTCAGCAAGGACGAGCCTTGCTTCTGCATTTCCAACGATCGCTGTCAGCCGGGATTTCAGTCTCAGCTTTTTGAGTGCAAGCGTATTTTCGCCGTTTTCCAGGCTCCTGTTTAGGCGCGTATGCAGATCCGCAGTTTTCATCTTCAAAAAATAATGTTTTTCGCGGACGTGTTCCTGTGCGACGACCTGAATCCGGTGCCGGTACTGCATGAAGTGCTTGTCCTGGAGCCGAAGATAAGCGGGCACTGAATTTTTGAGATGCAGCAGCCTGATATTGAACTGATGTGTTTCTTTCATGACCCGTTCCCGCACACCCTGCTTTATCCGCCCGGAAACCTGTTGCATGAACGTATTTTCCTTTTTTAGCCGTTCAGTCAGGATCCTGTTGCAATGGAGCTCTGTTTCCAAAATACGCTGTAAAAAACTTTCCGCCCCGCTGATCAAAAATTCGGCGACGGCTGTGGGCGTTTTCATTTTTGTATGCGCCACCAGATCCACGATCGTTTCGTCTTTGTCGTGGCCGATTCCGGTAATGACCGGGAGAGGGAACTGGGCCACGTGAAAAGCCAGCTCATAATTGTCAAAACTTGCCAGATCCAGTTGTGCGCCCCCTCCCCGGATAATGACAACCACGTCGAATGATTCCTCAAGGGGATAGATCTGCTCAAGGGCATCGATGATCGAAGCCGCCGTCTGCGAGCCCTGCATGGTGGCCGGAAATAAATGCGTGTGAAAATAAATACGGGAAGGATTATCAGCAAGTTGGTTCAGGAAATCCTGCAAGCCCGCTGCAGTGGGCGACGATATGACAGCAATGCGCTGCGGCACCAGCGGCAGTTCCAGCTCCCTGTTCATCTCAAAGACCCCGTCCTGCTGAAGCTTCAGGATGATTTCCCTGCGTTTCAGTGCCAGATCACCCATCGTATAAGCCGGATCAATATCCCTGATGTTCAAGCTAAAGCCATAGAGCTGATGAAACTCAACTTTCGCACTCACCATTATTTTAAGGCCGTTTGCAAAGGCCTGCCCCGTTGTGGTTTCAAAGTATGGTTTCATCATACGGAAAGTATAGGCCCACACTGTAGCCCGGGCCCGTGCCACAACCTGATTGGTGACCGGATCAATATCGACCAGTTCCAGATAACAGTGTCCGTTCCGGTTTATTGTCATCTCGCTGATCTCTGCTTTTACCCAAACCAAGCCGGGGAATTTTTCATCGAAGGTGTCCCGGATCAGGAGGTTGAGCTCAGAAAGGGTCAGTTGTGTTGCATCCATTTAAAAGCTGTTTCAAACGAAGAGCAAGTTAATAAGAATTAAGGAGGGTAACAAGGTAAAAGGCCGCAAGGGACATCTGAAAGCCTGCAACCCTGTTTGTCTGAAAGCCGGCTGTCGGCCGGATACATCCGATTTGCAGAAGTGGTCGCCCAAACCCGTAAGCCCAAAGGCGTTAATGTTCGCCCAGGGCTTTGAGCAGTGCGCGGACAGACGCCACGGATTCGACTTTGTAGCCGGCGGCCGTATTCCGGAGACCTACTTTAATGGTGAAGGCATTTTGAGGCAACTCCCTGAAAAGGTACTCATCGGTCCAATCGTCCCCTACGGCCAGGATGAACTCAAACCGTTGCCCGCGCATAAAACGCAGCGCTGCCTTGCCTTTATTAATTCCCCCGGCCTTTATCTCAACTACTTTGTTCCCTTCCATAATTTCCAGATTGTGGTTGGCGATCATGTTCCGAAGCTCTTCCTTCAGTTCATTGGCCCGCTGTCGTCCCTGTTCCGGCTCGGCCTTCCGGTAATGCCACACCAGAGAATAATTTTTTTCCTCGATAAATGTTCCAGGGGTCCGGTCGACGACGTTCTCGAGAATAGGCCGGATCACAGGTTTCCAGCCGTTGCTTATATTATCGGTCATCTCCCATTCCTGTCCCTGACATTTTATCCATACGCCGTGTTCCACGATCAGATTGAGACGATGACCACGAAACCAATCCTGCAGTGTTCCCCTGTCCCTTCCGCTGATCAGAACGACGGTATTCCGCTGATCTTCTTCCAGGCGGTAGAGCAACTGGTGAAGTTCTTCGTCGGGACTGGCGGCCATCGGGTCACTGTTAAAGGGGACCAGGGTACCGTCATAGTCAAGAAAAAGAACCCTTTCATGGGTCGATTCATACTCTCCGATAATTTCCTCCTGTATGGCAGTGGTAATCCGCTTAGCCAGAAAATTACGCTGTATGTCCTCGATTTTGCCAAGTGCCTTGATAAATTCGCCTGCCCATTTGAATACATCATACCGGCTGATCCGCTGCTGAATAAATTCCATCCGTTCCCGTTGTTCTTCCAGCGGCATGGTCAGCGCCTGATGAAGGGCATCGGCGATTTCCGCTTCATTATTGGGATTGATCATGATGGCCTCGCCCATCTCTTTGGCAACGCCGGCCATCTCACTGATAATAATCACTCCGGTCTTATTGGTCCGGCAAGCAACGTATTCCTTGGCCACCAGGTTCATCCCGTCCCGCACCGGCGTGATCAGGGCCACATCAGACATGCTGTACAACTCAACAAGATTCTCAAAAGGAAGCGAACGGTAAAAGTACCACACGGGTGCATAATTCACCCCTCCAAACTGCCCGTTAATCCTTCCAACCAGGCCGTCAATCTCGTTTTTGAGCGTTTTATATTGTTCCACTTCACTTCTGGAGGGAACCACCAGCAGGATCATCGTCACCTTATTTCGGTATTCAGGATAGCGTTCCAGAAAATTTCCGAACGCCCGCAGTCGGTTCGGGATTCCCTTGGTATAATCCAGACGGTCGATCGACAGGATCAGTTTACGCTCGGGCGATCCAAGAAAGTACTTTTCCAGTTCACGATGCAGCTCCGATTTTTCCCCGGCCATTTTCCGGATAATGGTTTCAGCCGATTCTTTAAACTTCCGGTAATCGATGCCCATCGGAAAAGCATCCCCAATAATGATCCGGTCCTCCAGGTTAATCTGATTGAAGGAAACGTCGTATCCAAACAAGCGCATCACGGTGCTGAAAAAATGCCGCTCATAATCATAGGTGTGAAATCCGGCCAGGTCGGCACCCAACATTCCGGCGATCAGCTCTTTTCTCCATGGAAGGATGCGGAAAACTTCGAATGAAGGAAAAGGAATATGAAGGAAAAAACCCACTGTAACGCCTGGTCTCCGGCTTTTGATCATTCCCGGCACAAGTAACAACTGGTAATCATGCACCCAGATCGTGTCGCCATCCTCCATCAGTTCCAGGGCTCTGTCGGCAAATTTTTGATTTACTCTTTGATAAGCTTCCCAATACAGGGGATTGTATTCAATAAACTGAGCAAAATAATGAAATAGCGGCCAGATGACATTATTACTGAAGCCCTCGTAGTAAAGATTGATTTCTTCCCTTGTAAGGTGAATGGCCGAGCATTGTTCTGCCGTCAGCTTTTCATCAATCCGGTTGATTTCCTCTTCATTCAGGTCATCCGAAGCAATGCCCGACCAGCCTATCCACAGGCCGCCGTATTCCTTGTAAATCGACCTCATCCCCGTAGCGAGGCCCCCAACGCTGGGAATCAGTGTCAGCCCACTTTCGTCTTTTTGAATGCTAACTGGTAACCGGTTCGAAGCAATATAAATCTTACTCATTATTATATGTTTTTTTATTTTTAGCTATTTCAGAAGCCTCGCTTTTTTGATGAACCTGAAAACAGATCATGAGATAAAACGAACATATTGCTCTGCAACGAGGGTATGATATAATCTTCAGCCACATGAGAGTTTCATACGATTTAGGCTCCCAAAACGCGTTAAACAAACCTGGATATATGAATAACAGCGCCTGCTTTAAATAAGTTTAACTTTTAAAGTTATCAAAAAAATTGCTTTTGTGCTAAATTAAAGCCCCAAAAGACCTGCCTGTCCGGAACGAACCTTTCAGGATGAGTTCCTGTTTTCACAGTGTAGGCTGGTTCAAATGAAATAGCCATGATATTGCAACACCAGCTGAAAGTGAGTATAAACACCACGTCATGGCTATTCCATGTGGCAATTAAAAAGCAAATTATTCACACATGAAAAGATAATTGCATGAAAAATTTGAATTACGGAATTATCGGGAACTGCAAAAGTGCGGCACTGGTGTCGGACAAGGGAGCTATCGAGTGGCTATGTCTTCCCCATTTTGACTCCTCTTCCGTTTTTGCAAAGATCCTGGATGAAGAAAAAGGCGGCTGTCTTGCAATCCTGCCCCGGCATTTGCAGGAAACTTATCAGTTTTATCTTCCCCGAACGAATATTTTGGTGACGCGCTTCACCTGTCTGGACGGCACTTTTGAGGTGTACGACTTTATGCCCAGGTATCCCTCATCCGCATCATCCGGAGCTTACTATACCCCCCCCGATGTCATCCGGTATTTCAAATATATCTCAGGAGAACCTGAATTTGTGCTTCTATATGATCCTCAACTGGAGTATGCCCGCCATCCGACCAAAAACATCATTGAAGGCAGTCATATCAAATCGTTGACGCAAAGGGGTCCCTATGACTCCCTTTACTTTTATTCCAGTTTCGATCTGAAGACGATTCTGGAACAAAAGTCGGTGACCCTTCTGCGGGACGCATTTTGTCTGCTCAGTTATAATCAGAAACTTCTGGTCCAGGATGTCCGGCGCGAACTGCTCAAACTGGAAAGGACAAAAGTCTACTGGCTCAATTGGGCCGAACGGACAACTTCGTTCAAAAAATATGATGAAGCGATTATCCGCAGTGCACTGACCCTGAAAATGCTGAGCTTCGACAAAAGCGGAGCCATTTTGGCAGCGCTGACAACTTCTTTACCTGAAACGATCGGGGAAGGCCGAAACTGGGATTACCGGTTCTGTTGGATCAGAGATGCCTCCATGGTTGTCAAGATCATGACCGCGCTGGGACATTTCCGGATGGCCCGTCACTATCTTAATTTTATCATGGATATTCTTCCGGACAAGGATGAAAAAATGCAGATCATGTACGGAATCAGAGGTGAAAAGAAATTGAAGGAATATGAACTCTCGCATCTGGCGGGATATGAAAACTCAAGGCCCGTAAGGATCGGAAACGCAGCCTACCGACAAAAACAAAATGATATTTACGGCATCCTGCTCGACGTAATTTACCAGCACTTTGGACTTTATTCGGTTACGCTCGAACATAGTGAAGAATTGTGGACGATCGTAAGAAACATCATCAAAGTGGTGGAAGCAAACTGGAAAAAGCCTGACCGGGGTATTTGGGAGATCAGGAGTGAAAACCGGCATTTTACTTTTAGCAAAGTGCTTTGCTGGGTGGCAGTTGACCGGGCATTGAAGATTGCCACTTTATTAAAGAGAGAAGCCTACATTAAACCATGGACAAAACTCAGGGAAAAAATAAAAAATGACATTCATGAAAGGGCGTGGTCGGAAAAGAAAAAAGCCTTCACCCAGTCGTACGGTTCCGAAGACCTCGATGCATCAGTCCTGCTGATGGAAGATTATGAATTTATCTCTGCAAATGACCAGCGTTTCGTCGATACCGTTCTCGCCATTCAAAAGGAACTTGAACACAATGGATTAATGTTCCGGTATAAGAACCGGGATGATTTTGGCAAACCAAAATCGGCGTTTACCATCTGCTCTTTTTGGCTGATCAACAGCCTTTACAAAATCGGCCGGAAAAAGGAAGCAATGAACAAATTCCACTCCCTGCTCGACTATTCCAATCATTTGGGGCTCTTCAGCGAAGACCTCGATTTCGAGACCAAACGGATGCTGGGAAATTTCCCTCAGGCTTATTCCCATCTGGCCGTCATTCAGACAGCCATCACTATTTCAAACGGGGAGTTGACAGAGGAAGAAAAAATAATGGATTTTCTGCAATCATAATGCACCGATAAACGCAGCAAACCGGCCTCTCTGCCGGATCCTGCCGGAGCCAGATGATCTCCGGAGGAGCAGCGGCTCTGCATCCAGGGCTTCGATTCACCCTACTAAAAAAGGGCGTCCCGGAAGGAGAGGCCCTTTAACAGCATGGAAATAAAGGCAAGTTCATCTTTAAATATAGATCTGTCTATCGTTTTCATTCTTCTAAAGACTTATTATCAGACCTGTATATTTCAATTTTTTTGTGTGGTATTTAGCTTAAATGCTCACAACAATTCTTTAAAATCATATATTCGTATCACCATCTAATTAGAAATGGCAAAAAGAGAACATAACCCTGACTACAACCTCATTGATGATCTCTGCAACGGAGATTTAGAGGCTTTTGATATAATCTTCAAAAAATACGGAGACAGGTTGTTTGGTTTTGCCTTGACTTATTTAAAATCGAGAGAAGAGACAGAAGAGCTCGTTCAGGATGTTTTTTTGAAGTTATGGGTAAACAGAAAAAACCTGAAAAAACAGTCTTCACTTAAATCCTACCTTTTTACGATTGCCTACCACAATATGTGCAGACTTTTCAGAGAAAAACAGATCCATGGGAAATTTCGGGAAGAAATTATCGCTATAGGTAACAGGACGGTAAATCTGGAAGAACAATTAGAATATAAATCGACACTTGAACAAATTGACTGCTTAATCGGGAAACTTCCCGAAAAACAAAGGGTTATTTTTCTAAAAAGCCGTAAGGAGGGGAAAAGCAGCAAGGAAATTGCGGATGAAATGAATCTTGAATCGAGCACCGTAGATAATCAAATCTCGTTAGCAATAAAATTTTTGAAAAAGAATCTTCCTGAAGGTTCTTTTGCCGTTTTATTATATTTTGCAATGTTCCCGTGAGCTGATAATATTTTCAACAGTTTGATTATTAGAATATTATCATTGGATTAAAATAAAGAAGGTAAAAATATCTTTTTTTTTTGTGAGATTGTGCTCCATTGCGACTATTACCTATACAAAGAGAATTGAAAATCCGGTTCGTTTAATTCAAAATACTCATTAAAAAGCAGGAACTGTTATCATAAAAACAAATGAATGATTCAGAAATCTGACATAGAAAAACTTGATCGTTTTATAAAGGGACTTTCTGATGGGGCAGAAAACCAGTACATCTATTCGCTTTTTTCAGAAAATGGCGACACCAAGGGCTTCAGGCAATACTTTTCAAAAACATTTGATGAATATTTAAAGAATAATCCGGATGAGCATTATAACCTTGCTTACTTGCTCGACCGAATTCATCACACTATTCATAAAAATGAAAATAAGAGAAAACGTACCATTGCAGGGAGGTTGTATAAATGGTACTCTTTAGCCGCAGCAGTTCTACTCATTCCGATACTGATAGCGACTGTGTTTACGATTACAGGACAAGAATGGAGCAAGACGTTTGTGGCAGAAGATCAAGCGACTTCAACACTGTTTGCGCCTTTGGGAGCAAGAATCACTTTTTCATTGCCCGATGGCACTAAGGGTTGGCTAAATAGTGGCTCTTCAATTAAATATAGTCTTCCTTTTAGTCAGAACAGGCAAGTTGCTGTTTCGGGTGAGGCCTGGTTAGACGTAGCTGCTGATAAAAATCATCCGTTTGAGATCAGTGTAGGTAATTCAAAAATAAAGGTAATCGGAACAAAGTTCAATCTTAACGCTTATCCGGAAGAAAATCACATAGAAGTTATTCTTGAAGAAGGCAAAGTCGAATTTTCCGTACCCGGACTTAAGTCTGATATTGAAATGAAGCCGAATGAGCGCCTGGTCTTCCGTGAAGGAATAGTTAGTATTGGCAGAGCCGATGTTGCCAAGTATTCCGCTTGGACCAAGGGGAAACTTATGTTCAGGGCAGACCCGATGACCGAAGTAGCCAAACGAATAGAGCGGTGGTACAATGCGGAGGTAGAGCTCGTTGACAAAGATCTTGAGAAAGACCTGATTAGTGGAACTTTTCAGGATGATTTACTTGAAGACGTGCTTCATTACCTCAGCATGACATCCCCTATACGCTATGAAATTATTGACCAGCAAGTAAATCCTGAGGGAACTGTACAAAAAACAAAAGTGCTTTTGTACAGAAAGAAATAAACCAGTAAAATCTTAACGAAAGAACTAAAACATGAAACTACGCAACGGACCTTGATTAATTAAAAAAGGAAATCGCTCCAACGATTCCCTTCAAAAAAACTTTTCAATTTTTTTTAACGTTTAATACCACAAATTTATGAAAAAAAGCAAATTTTTCCATGAATGTGATTACTATTTTTTAATAAAAACATTCAGAATCATGCGAGTTACAATCTTCTTATTACTCATTTCGATCCTTCAGGTTTCTGCGAACAATGCCTATTCTCAAAAAACAAAGCTTTCATTCGATTTTTCTGATAAAAAAATGGTAGATGTACTTTACGAAATTGAGGAACAAACCGGGTTCTATTTTTTATATAACGATAACCTGATCGATACAGACCGAAAGATTAACTTATCTGTGGAGCATCAAACGATTGAAAAGGTACTTGATGAACTTTTTTCCGGGACAGCTATCAAATATACAGTGACAGATCGAAAAATCATTCTCATGCCCAGCCAGATAACAGCGTCGTTACAACAGGAAAAGTCTGTTTCCGGCAGAGTTACCGATGCTACCGGAGCTCCGCTCCCAGGTGTAACGATTGTCATTAACGGGACTAGCCAGGGAACAATTACAAATGAAGCCGGGGATTATTTTATATCAAATGTACCTCCCGATGCAACGTTGGCTTTTTCGTTTGTGGGAATGAAGACGCGAGAGATTCCTGTCGCCGGAAAGACCAATATTGATGTTACAATGGATGTCGATGCAATTGGGCTGGGAGAAGTTGTAGCAGTTGGCTATGGGGTTCAGAAAAAAGCAACTCTCTCCGGATCAGTAACAAATGTGCAAGGAGCAGAGCTGGTGAAAACGCCGGTGACTAATGTAAGTCAAACAATGGCCGGGCGGTTACCCGGGTTAGTGGCCATTTCAGGAACTGGTGAACCCGGTTATGACGGAGCAACTTTACGAATCCGTGGTATTAATACCTTTGGAAATGCTGCTCCATTAATTGTGGTTGATGGTGTTCCCGGTCGTTCGTTGGATCGAATCGATCCAGCCACCATTGAAGATATTTCAGTTATTAAAGATGCTTCAGCAGCCATTTATGGGGCACAGGCAGCAAATGGGGTTATTTTAATTACAACCAAAAGAGGATTGATTGGCACGCCATCTATAAAACTATCGTATAACCAAGGGTTTGCGGCTCCGACTGTCATCCCGAAGATGGCGGACGCTGCGGAGTATGCCACATTACTTAATGAAATTGACATGTATGCAGGCCGTGATCCAAGATACACACAAGATGATATTCAAAAATACCGATCAGGAGATGATCCATGGTTCTATCCTAACACTGATTGGTTTGACGAAACATTAAGAAATTGGTCTCCCCAGAATTATGGAAATATTTCAGTCAGCGGAGGAAATCAAAAAATTAAATACTTTGTCAGTGTTTCGGAAAAATCTCAGGAAGGATTTTATAAAAACAGCGGCACAAAATACAATCAGTATGACATGAAGTCGAATTTTGATATTAAAATAAACGATTATTTGGACCTCACTATTAACACTACTTCCCGAATGGAAGACAGAAACTTTCCTACCCGTTCTTCTCAGGACATTTTCAGGATGGTTATGCGGGGAAAACCAAATCTGCCTGCATATTGGCCAAACGGAAAACCTGGTCCCGACATTGAGTATGGAAATAATCCGGTTGTCGTAAGTACGAAAGCAACAGGTTATGACAGGGATAAGAACTATGTCTTTAATTCAGACTTTGGTGTCAATTTGAAGATTCCGGGCATTGACGGACTTTCTGTCAAAGGGAATGCTTCAATAGATAAAAATATGAGATTCAGGAAAATATGGCGTACACCCTGGTATCTTTATTCCTGGGACTACAAGACATATGATGAGAATGGGGATCCCGTTCTCGTGGAAGGAAAAAAAGGCTACAGTGAACCGAGGCTTTCTGAGGAGACGGGAGATCATATTGACATATTGCTAAATGGTCTTATAAATTACAGCAAGACATTTAGTAAGGCACATAGCATTAATTTCCTGGCAGGTGTTGAACGTATAACCGGGAAAGGTGATCTTTTCAGTGCATTTAGACGATATTATATATCTCCGGCTATCGACCAGTTATTTGCTGGTGGTCAGGAAGAACTCAACAATGATGGCTCAGGATATGAAGAGGCTCGTCTTAACTATTTCGGAAGACTAAATTACAGCTTCAACGATAAATACCTTGCCGAGTTCGTTTGGCGTTACCAGGCATCCTATATTTTCGAGGAAACCGGACGATATGGTTTTTTCCCGGGTATTTCGCTCGGATATATTATTTCATCTGAAAATTTCTGGGCAGAAAATCTCGCATTTATCAATTTTGCTAAGATCAGGGCTTCATATGGAGAGACCGGTAATGATTTAATAAATCCATATCAATATCTGACTTCCTATACAATCAATAACCTGCTGTTTATAGATAATAATGGAACCAGCGCCAACCAAGCACTACAGGAAGGTGTTGTGCCGAACAAAGGAGTTACCTGGGAAACTGCAATTCAGCGGAATATTGGAATCGACTTGCAATTTTTAAATGGCGATCTTGCTGTAACAACTGACTATTTTAAAAACAAGCGTGAAGATATATTGTGGGCCAGGAATGCATCAGTTCCTAATTCTACTGGAATGTCACTGCCAGATGAGAATATAGGTAAAGTTGAAAATAAAGGTGTCGATTTCAATATCGAATACAGGAAGCGTTCAAATGATTTCAAATACAGCATCGGGTTAAACGGAGTTTACACTAAGAACAAAATATTATTCTGGGATGAGCCACCGGGTGCGCCTGAATATCAGCAATCTACCGGCAGACCGATCTACTCCGGGCTCTATTATCAAGCAATAGGAGTATTTGAAGATCAGGCAGCAGTTGATGCCTATCCGCACTGGGGCGGAGCCCGTCCGGGAGATATGATATTTGAGGATTATAACCATGACGGTGCTATTGATGCCAACGACCGGGTGCGCCACAGTAACAGCAGAACGCCGAAGTTTACAGGAGGGCTCAATTTTCTCATGAATTATAAAGGTTTCGATTTATCTATGTTGTTTCAGGGTGCCCTGGGAGGAGTTTTTTATGAAGGTACCGAGTCGGGAGATATTGGCAACTTCCTGAATAGTTTTTACGAGGAACGCTGGACTCCAGATGCGCCAAATAGTGAACATCCCAGAACTTTTAACCGTGGAAATGAATATTGGGTGAACCAGCAAAATACATACTGGCTTCATAAAACTGACTACATAAGATTGAAAAATATTGAACTGGGCTATACGCTTCCCGGCTCGCTTACACAGCGCTATTTAATTCAACAACTGCGACTGCACGTCAGTGCATTCAACTTCATGACTTATAGCCCTGACATGGACGACTTTGATCCGGAAAACACCAGGGGAGATGGTCACAATTATCCATTGAATAAAGTTCTGAATGTTGGTCTAAGTGTAACTTTTTAAAATGAAACGTCATGAATAGATTAAAAACATACCTTATATTACTTATCGTGATTCTTTCGGCTTGTAATGATGATTTTTTGGAAGTTGAGCCGCTTGATCGATATTCCGATGCAGCAGTATGGCAGGATCCGGCACTGGTTAAGGCTTTTGTCAATAACATTTACTACGGGCAAAAAACCGGGTTCAATACAGTAATGGTTTCATCGATCTGCGATGAATCGATGGAGGTTTGGTCATGGGAAACACAACCTGTTGTAAAAAGTGAGATCAGCTCAAGTTATCTGGGAATTCTTGCACCTGACCACTGGAATATCAGCATGCGCAACCTTACCTGGAATAATTTATACGATAATATCAGAGCTTGCAATGTGTTTATGAAAAATATCGGAGAATCGGGCCTAATCGGAGATGAAATTAATCAACTCACTGGTGAAGTATTATTCCTGAGAGCCTATTATTACCATGTTTTAATGAGTTTTTTTGGCGGTGTGCCGTTAATTGAAGACGCGTACAGTCCGGGAGACGATTTTTGGGTATCAAGAAATACTTTTGAAGAAACAATTGATTTTATTATTAAAGACTGCGATGCAGCAGCCGGGCTATTAGTGACAGACGGAGATAAAGCACGTGCTACTAAAGGAGCTGCTCTTACTTTAAAATCAAAAGTTTTATTGTACGCGGCGAGCGATTTATTTAATTCCAATGGTTCCTGGGCTACGGGTTATTCACATCCGGAACTCATAAGCTACATCGGGGGCGATAGAACGGCACGTTGGCAGGCTGCAAAAAATGCAGCAAAAGCCGTAATTGATTTGAATGTTTATAGCCTATACGGTACGGCAAGTCCTTCTAGCCAGCAGGAAGCAATGGATAATTACACGAACTTGTTTCTAAATCATGGCAATGAAGAAGACATCTTTCTGTTTTATTGGGATGTTGTAAATGACCCAAGTTGGGAAGCTCCTAATCCTGGCCTGTTTAATGGTCCAAATGGTTACCATAACTGGGGAGGCAATACACCAACAGGACAACTTGCAGACTCATACGAAATGATTGACGGAAGTACATTTGACTGGAGCAATCCAATCCACCGCGCAGCGCCTTATAAAAACAGAGATCCTCGTTTTTATGCTAGCATCTTGTTTGATGGGGCCAAATGGAGAGAACGACCAGATGATGTGATTGCTTCCGATCCGGAAGGTGTTCTCCAAACCGGATATTATGAAAATACTGATGGTTCACTCACACCAGGGCTCGACACACGGCAGGGACCTATTGAAGATTGGAACGGAACTTATACGGGGTATTATCTGCGAAAGTTTATAGATCCTTCATTGAACCACCAATTTGAAATACAAAAGTTACCCTGGCGCCAAATGCGTTATGCGGAGGTGATTCTTAATTATGCAGAAGCTTGTTTGGAACTTGGGGAATATGATGAAGGGAAAAAATACATGAACATGATTCGTTCAAGAGCCGGAATGCCTGATGTACCCAGCGATGAAACAGGTCAAACATTAATGGAAAGGTATCGTAACGAGAGAAAAATTGAGTTGGCTTACGAGCCACACCGTTATTTTGATATACGCCGTTGGATGATTGCTCCGAAAGTTATCAATAATGCGCAAGGAGTTGAAATCATTCATAAACTGGATGGAACAACAACCTATATGATTACTGAGGTTCAGGACCGTGGATGGAATGATAACAAATCCTATTTCCTTCCGATTTTGCTGGATGAAATCAACAGAAATGAGAAACTGATACAAAATCCGGGATATTGAATTCTGACTTACAAAATAAGGATGTCCTGCAGGTGAATTCTTAAAATTGAATGAACGATATTTACGAATGGTTTCGAAATGACCCGTTCCATAAAAGGTTAATTTTAACATTATGAAGCTTCTTACAGCAATATTTTTCTTCTCGGTTCTAATGCCAATCCCAGCCAAAACAGAAAATATACCTGAATATTTCAAGCATGTGGATCAGGTAATCTGGATGGTAAAAGATTTAGATAAAGTGGTCGAAAGCTGGAAAAAGTTGGGTTTTAATCAAATAGAAGTTCTTGATCATATTTCCGTCACAAGCAAAAACGATAAACAATTAAGCGCCAGGATGGCTGTAGCCAACTTGGGAGGGGCGCACGTTACCTGGATACAACCATTGTCAGGGAAATCTGTCCTTACAGAGTTCCACAGTTCTTATGGCGATGGTGTGATAAGCCTGGTGCACAGAGTAAGTTCCAAATCCCTGTTACAAGCTGAAGTGGAACGCTTGTCAAACATCGGTATTGAAGTGCTCGATAACATTTCATTTTCAACACCAAAAGGGAAATTCAATATTACTTTAATGGACACACAGAAAAAAGGGAAATATGTTTTGGGGTACGTAACTAAAGAAACTTCAGCGGATATTCATGTGGGATTAACACCTGAAAACCTACACAATTTGAAATTGAACCAATATGCGTTTGCCATAAATAACGCAAAAGATGTTTCAGATTTTTGGGCAAAAATCGGATTCCCGGAATTTCAAATTAACCGGCCTAAATTGAGTGAAACTAAATATAACGGCACGATTGTCAACCATGAGCTCATTCAGGGATGGCAACGCCATGGTGATATTGCTTACGAATGGTGCATCCCGGTGAAAGGTCCAATAGTCTATGCCGATCATATCAATACACATGGTGAAGGATTTCATCACCTGGCATTTTCTGTAGATAATATGGATAAAGTACTGAGGAATTATGGATCTCTTGGGTTCAAAAACACGATGGGGGGGAGATGGGGAGAGAAAGGGGAACCCGGTTCCGGCCGGTATGAATATGTTGGGCTGGAAGATGCAGGTGGAATGACAATAGAGCTGTTATGGAATTATCAAGAAAATTGAATTCAATCAACTAATACAAAATATGTTAGATAAACTGAAAAAATAATCAAAATGAAATTTGGAAATCTTTTTTTACTTGTCTGTCTGTTTCTCTTTTCAGGTTTGGCAAACGGCCAGCCCGAAAAGTTTGACAATATATTGTATGGCGTTGCTTATTATCATGAATACATGCCAACGGATCGACTGGATAGGGACATCAAACTAATGAAAGATGCAGGTATTTCGGTTGTCAGGGTGGGCGAATCAACCTGGAGCCTTTTTGAACCGCGCGAAGGAGATTTTGAATTTGACTGGATGGATCGCATTATTGACAAAATGCACCAGGCTGGTATAAAAGTAATACTTGGAACCCCTACCTACTCTATACCGGCATGGTTGTGGCACAAACATCCGGAGGTGTTGCTGACCTATCAGAAAGATGAAAAGGCTTATTATGGAATCCGGCAAAATATGGATATCACCAACCCCACCTTCCTGTTTTATTCGGAGCGGATTATCCGGAAAATGATGGAACATTACGCGAATCATCCCGGGATCATCGGCTATCAGGTGGATAATGAAACCACCTCACGCGGAGTCAATAACTACGATTTTCAGGTGGGGTTTGTCAACTACCTGAAGAAAGAGTTTAAAACACCAGAGAATCTTAATAAAATATGGGGGCTTCAGTATTGGGGAATGACGATCGACAGCTGGGAAGAACTGGCACCGCGTGACGGAATTACCAACACCGGCTATAAGCTGGAATGGGAACGGTATAACCGCAAAGCAGTGGCCGACTTCCTGAAATGGCAATCCAAAATCGTGAGCGAGTACAAACGTGATGATCAATTTATCATACACTGTTTCATGCCCTCTGTACAGGACATCGATCAACATGAAAGCGCCAAATATATGGACATGATGGCAGTGAATATTTATCATGGACAGCAGGACGATTTAACCGGAAACGAAATTGCTTTTGCCGGCGATTATTTCAGGTCCGTGAAGAACAAAAACTACCTGGTTACAGAAACCAATGCGCAAACCATTGGCTGGAACTCAAGGATGCAACAACCTCCCTATCCCGGACAAATGCGCCAGAATGTTTATGCTCACCTGGGATCAGGAGCCAACATGGTGGAATACTGGCACTGGCACTCCATCCACTACGGACAGGAAACCTATTGGAAAGGTGTTCTTTCACACGATTTGCAGCCCAACCGTGCCTATAAGGAAGTTACTCAAACCGCCCATGAATTAGAGCGATTTGGGAAAAAACTGGTAAACCTGAAAAAAGAAAATAAAGTTGCAATATTGTTTAGCCACGATTCAAATGATGCTTTGAATTTCATGCCTTTTGACCAAAACGGAAATCCATGGGAAAATGGTGGTAGTGATTTTTACAGGAATCAACTGGTTGGACAATTTCACAAAGTATTGTACCAAAATAATGTAGGGGTAGATTTTATTTTCTCCGAAAATCCTCCATTTGAAAATTATAAATTGGTAGTCATCCCATCACTTTACATTGCAAGCGATGAATTGTTGGAAAAAATAAACAATTACGTAAAAAGCGGGGGCCATGTTATCATGCAGTTTAAAAGCGGATTTAGTGATGAACATTCAAGGGTTCGTCCGGTGATGGCTCCAGGCCCCCTGCAAAAACCAGCAGGTTTTCATTACCAGGAATTTACCAGTTTCAAAGAGATGAAAATAAAAGACGACCCGTTTCAGGTTGGTGAAGAAGATAATAAAGTAACTACCTGGGCCGAATATATTATTCCTGAAACAGCAAAACCCCTGGCGTTTTACGATCACTGGTTTTTTCAAAAATTCCCTGCAATTACCCTAAATAATTACGGAGAAGGAACACTGCTTTATGAAGGCACAATGGTTTCAGATGCCATTCAGGAAAAGATTATCCGCCAGGAATTGGAACGTGCAGGATTAATGACACCTGACCAGAAAGTTCATTGGCCAATAATTACCAAATCAGGGATCAACGAAGCAGGCAATACCATTCGTTACTATTATAACTATTCGTCTGAACCGGCAAAATTTGTCTATCCTTATAAAGATGGAACTGAATTGATTTCAGGGGGAAAAGTGGCAAACAATGAAACACTGTCCATCGAACCCTGGGATATACTGATTATTGAACAATGAGGAACGAAAGATCAAATAAAAATTTCGCGCCAAATGAAATTAGCACGATTATTAATTTAAAGCTATGAGTTTAAAATTTTTCATTCGATACAGGCAAGGCAAAATGAAAAGATTTGTGTTAATGTTTTTATGCGCAGCAATATCAAATGTACTGTTAGCCCAGCCAGCGAAATTTCTGGACGACATTTACTATTTTATCGGGAACACACAGGTATTTGAGCTAAATCAGGAAGAAGGCCGGACATACTATATGCCGGATAAAACGATTTCATTAAATGGCAATTGGAAGTTCTTCTACAGTGAAACACCAGAAGGAGTACCCCCTGATTTCTATCTGGTTAGGATTAAAGATAAGAATTGGGGTTCAATAAAAGTTCCGTCAAACTGGGAAATGCAGGGATACGGAGACAGAATATTCAGAAATGTAGCCACTCCGTTTCCACAGATTAATAACAGGGTTTTTGACAAACGATCTGCACACGACCCTTTTGCAGTAACTGTCCCTAACATACCACGGGAATATAATCCTGCCGGCGCATACAGAAAGACGTTTACAGTTCCATCTTCCTGGAATGGAGACCAGATTTTCCTGAGAATGGAAAAAACAGCCTCGGCCTCGTTTGTTTGGGTAAACGGACAGGAAGTTGGTTATAACGAGGGCGCTCAGGAACCAGCAGAATACAATATCACGAAATATATTAAAAGGGGAACCAATACGATTGCTGTTTTAGTTATAAAATATTGCGATGGTTACTACCTTGAAGGTCAGGACTACTGGAGATTTGCCGGTATTTTTGACGACGTTAATATATATGCAACCCCAAACGTACGCTTGTTTGACTGGTATGTCGTAACAGATTTGGATGATACTTATACTGATGCAGTTCTATCCGTTCAAATTGATGTGAAAAAATATACGGATTCCCCGGGCACTTCACACTTCTTGAAGGCATTTTTATACGATGCAAAAAACGATTTAATTGCAGAAATGACCAGCGACAGGTTTACAATGGATGATGTGGGCAAGAAACAGATAGAGCTCAAAAAGAAGATTATTAATCCTTTAAAATGGACAGCTGAAACGCCAAACCTCTATACTTTGAAAATGCAATTGTTGAACGGCAATGGAACAATTCAGGATGTTGCAGAACAACGTATCGGATTTAAAGAGGCACGAATCAATGGTGAGTTGTTCACTTTGAACGGTGTCCCGCTTAAAATAAATGCAACAAATTCTCACATGCAGCATGCTGATTTAGGACATGTGATGACAGAAGAGATAATCAGAAAGGATTTTGAAATATTGAAACAGTTTAATTTTAATGCAGTACGAACATCTCATTATCCTCCGGTTAATAAGTATCTCCAACTGGCCGATGAATATGGTCTGTACATAATTGATGAGGCCGGGGTAGAGTCGCATGCTACACAATTTGTGAGTGAAATGCCTGAGTTCACTGATATGTATCGGGAACGGGTCCGTCGAATGGTTCTGCGCGACAGAAATTATCCATCTGTGCTTTTTTGGAGCGCCGGCAATGAAAGCGGTGAAGGAATGAATATTACTGAAGTTGTAAATGAGGGTAAAAAATATGATCACACCCGTTATTGGATGTACGGAGGAAATTTATATTCACATCCGGCAGAAGATATTATTGGTCCACGGTATCCGAGCCCGATAGAGCTGGATATTCGGGTAGGCCACGAATTTGACGGGGATACCCGGCCTTCATTCATGGATGAGTACCTTTCCGTTGCCGGAAATGCGCTTGGAGGAATGGAAGATTACTGGAATGTGGTTTATTCCTACCCAAGGACTATGGGTGGCGCTATATGGGATTTTGTAAGTACAGGCATTACAGAAGATATTCGCCAGCTGAAAGATCAATCACCCAACAACGTACCCGCTCACCTGATGGGTAATCATATCAAACTGGTTGAAGGCAAAACCGGTAAAGCTGTTAATTTAAACGGGCATGATCAGTGGGTTGAAATATACAGACATGACAGTTTAGAAATTGATGGCAATAAACTGACCATCACGATGGATGTTTTTCCACGAAAGCTAAATGCAAGTGGGGGGCAATTCATAACGAAAGGTTCAAATCAGTTTGGAATTTGCCAAAAAGGAATTGATTCTTTGGAATTTTATATTTACACCAGGGCAAAACAAACTTTACGGGTTGCTTTACCGGGGGATTGGGAAAATAACTGGCATCAACTGACCGCTGTTTATGATGGAGGGGAGATGGCGCTGTATATTAATGGCAATAAAGAAGGGAGCAGACGGGTAAGTGGCAGAATTAAGAATTTTCCTTTCACTATTAGTTTAGGACGTGATTCAGAAATTGATGGGGGTGAAACTCCTGGTTATATGTGTGATGCGATGCTTGATAATGTGGGGATTTATTCTGATGTAGTTTTACCTGGTAATTTCAAAGCTGAAAATGCTGCATTATGGCTCGACTTTGAAATGGAATTGAATAAAGGGACCTTTCTGAGCTACGGAGCTGGTGCCAGAAGTTATGGTAGTATTTGGGGAAACAGGATCGTCCAACCTGAAATGTGGGAGATGAAAAAAGTTGGGCGGCCAATTGTTGTGAATCTTCTTGATGCTGAAACCGGTATGGCGGAAGTATGGAACCGTCATAATTTTACGAATGCGTCGCAATATGACACCCGTTGGTTTCTTGAAGCAGATGGCAAGGTGATACAGGAAGGGTCGCTGGAACTACAGATTGGCCCAATGGAAAGAAGGATCATTAAGATTCCGTATTCTAAGCCATCTTTGGGAAAAGGCGTTGAATATAGCATTACAATTGGTTTTTTGCTGAAACAAGATAAAATATGGGCAAAAGCAGGACACGAGGTAGCATGGGATCAATTTGAACTCCCCTGGGAAAATCGTCCGGAGACATCGGAAAAATCAACTGGCAAAGCTACCTTTAGTCAAACAGACCGGGAGGTTAAAGTAACCGGAGATGGTTTTGAATATACTTTCAATAAAAATTTGGGCACATTGGCTTCAATTATTATCGATGGCAAAGAAATGCTGAAATCTCCGTTTTTGGTTAATGTATGGCGTGCCCCTATGGCCAACGATCTTGACAGTTGGGGCTCCAGGTCGGCTCATTCATCAAACTGGAAAGAAGGCTATGGAAACTTTGTTGCTACAGAATTCTATTCAACCGGAATAGATAAGTTGACGTATTATCCAATCTATACTCAAGTATCTGAAGTGAATGGAAAAGTATACGTCAACATCAGGCAGATAACATTGTTTGGGGAAAGTATTGAAAGTGAATTGGATCAGTATATCCGGGGAACCCAATATAACGGAATAGAGAACATCTATTCATATATCATTAATGGTGATGGAGAGATTACCATACACCACACTGCTAAATCCCAGGGGAGAACGTTACCGCTGTATTACCCCAGGTTTGGTTTGACTTTTACCCTGGATAAGAGTCTTGATAAGGTTGAATGGTTTGGACGCGGTCCGCAGGAAAATTATCCGGGAAGAAACAGTGGTTATAAGATCGGGGTATACAACTCAACTGTTGATGAGATGTATGTCCCTTATATTAAACCCGGCGACTATGGATTAAGAACGGACAACCGCTGGGTGAAAATGGTTGATGACCATGGGAAAGGCCTGATGTTTAAAGTGAATGATTTATTTAATTTCAACGCGTATCCCTATTCCACGGAAAACCTGACAAAATCAATTTACACTTACCAGTTACAAAAAAAAGACGGCATTACCTTTAATTTGGATTACGCAACTACAGGTGTAGGCGACTCTTCCGGAGGAATTTTTAGAAGCTACTGGGTTTATCCTACAATTTTTGAACGTACGATTAAAATATTTCCAATTAAATAGTGTTTGCCTGTTTCTACTGCTGTGGCACCCTCAAATAGCACGATATATTACAAAAACTTATACAAACCCGGCCGGTAAGATAACTCATTAAAACAATAAAACGCAATAGTGATTAAACTACTGCGTTTTATTGATTATTCTTATTAATCCTACCTATTTCACTTCTTCAAAGTCCACGTCAGTCACTTCACCGTCCTGGCCCTTGCTTTTCCCTCCCTGGGCACCACCTCCGGCAGCGCCTGCGTCAGGTCCGGGCTGAGCACCGGCTCCTTGTGCCTGAGCGTTGTACATTTCCTGTGAGGCCGCCTGGAACACCTGGTTCAGTTCGGCAGTGGCCGAGTCGATTGCCGCCAGATCCTGGTTTTTATGGGCTTCCTTCAGCTTGCCTAATGCAGCCTCGATCGGCCCTTTCTTGTCGGCAGGTAATTTATCCCCAAACTCTTTCAACTGCTTTTCTGTCTGAAAGATCAGGCTGTCAGCATGATTCAGCTTGTCGACTTTTTCGCGGGCAGCTTTATCGGCCTCAGCGTTGGCAGCCGCTTCATCGCGCATCCGTTTGATCTCGTCGTCGCTCAGTCCCGAGGAAGCCTCGATCCGGATCGACTGTGATTTACCGGTGGCCTTGTCCTTTGCACTCACGTGCAGGATTCCATTGGCATCGATGTCAAAAGCAACTTCGATCTGGGGCACACCCCGGGGTGCCGGTGGCAGTCCGTCAAGGTGGAACCTTCCGATAGTCTTGTTGCCGGAGGCCATGGGGCGTTCTCCCTGCAGGACGTGAATCTCAACCGAAGGCTGGCTATCTGCAGCTGTAGAGAATACCTCTGATTTTTTTGTAGGAATGGTTGTATTTGCCTCAATCAGCTTTGTCATGACACCGCCCAGGGTTTCAATGCCCAGTGAAAGCGGAGTAACATCCAGCAACAACACATCTTTCACCTCACCGGTCAGTACACCCCCCTGAATAGCAGCTCCCACTGCAACCACTTCATCCGGATTCACTCCCTTCGAAGGTGCTTTGCCAAAGAACTGCTGAACCTTTTCCTGAATTGCAGGAATACGGGTTGAACCACCTACCAGAATTACTTCATCAATATCTGAAGCTGACAAACCGGCATTTTTCAATGCTTTGCGGCAGGGCTCCATCGTGGAATTGATAAGCTGATCGCAAAGCTGCTCGAATTTTGCCCGTGTCAGGGTTTTGACAATGTGTTTTGGGATTCCGTTCACCGGCATGATATAAGGCAGATTAATCTCCGTCTGAGTGGAGCTTGACAATTCAATCTTTGCCTTTTCAGCAGCTTCCTTCAGACGCTGCAAAGCCATCGGGTCTTTTCTCAGGTCGATACCTTCCTCCCTTAAAAAATCTTCTGCCAGCCAGTTAATGACCTCCTGGTCAAAATCATCGCCACCCAGGTGTGTATCGCCGTCGGTCGATTTTACTTCAAACACCCCGTCGCCCAGTTCCAGGATCGAGATATCGAAAGTTCCTCCTCCGAGGTCAAACACGGCGACCTTCATATCGCGGTGTTTCTTGTCGAGTCCATAAGCCAGAGAGGCAGCCGTCGGTTCATTGATGATTCGCCGCACGGTCAGTCCTGCGATTTCGCCCGCTTCCTTTGTCGCCTGGCGCTGAGCATCGCTAAAATAGGCGGGAACCGTGATCACCGCCTCGGTAACTTCCTGTCCCAGATAATCTTCTGCAGTTTTCTTCATTTTCTGAAGAACCATTGCCGAGATTTCCTGCGGTGAGTATTTTCGGTCATCGATCTGTACCCTCGGCGTGTTGTTGTCGCCTTTTACAACTTTATAAGGAACACGGTTCACCTCCTTTGTAACCTGATCAAAGGTTTCACCCATAAATCGTTTAATGGAGAAGATGGTTTTCTGGGGATTGGTAATAGCCTGACGTTTTGCCGGGTCACCTATTTTTCGTTCTCCGTTTTCCACGAAAGCCACAACAGAAGGCGTTGTACGTTTTCCTTCGCTGTTCGGAATTACAACAGGTTCGTTACCTTCCATCACAGCAACGCACGAATTTGTGGTACCTAAGTCGATTCCAATAATTTTTCCCATTTTATCTGTTTTTTTAATTATTTCTGAATTTCAAAATACGGTTAGAGTTAATCAATCATTATGCCACGACTGATTCCCCGACGCGAATTGCAAAATTGGCACAGTACGGCAAGACCAGCTTTTTTAAGATGACAGGAGTGGTGACAAAAAGACAGGGGAAACGATAAGCTTTTAGCTGTCAGCCATGAGATGCTGTCTTTCATTTTTCCGTATCTTTGCCCCACTAAAAGGAAATATCATGTCAGTACATACTGAAATCAAACGAGTCACTACCCGGGTTTTATCGGAAATGAAATCACGGGGGGAAAAGATATCGATGCTGACCAGTTACGACTACAGCATGGCAAAATTGGTGGATGAAGCCGGAATCGATGTGATTCTGGTTGGTGATTCTGCATCCAATGTGATGGCAGGGAATGAAACCACGCTGCCAATCACGCTCGACCAGATGATTTATCATGGGACCTCCGTGGTGAAAGCAGTGAAACGGGCTTTAGTTGTAGTTGATCTCCCTTTCGGCACTTATCAGGGCAACAGCAAGGAGGCACTGAACTCGGCTATCCGGATCATGAAAGAAACGGCTGCTGACGCGGTAAAGCTTGAGGGCGGGAAGGAAATCCTGGAATCGGTCGAAAGGATCCTTTCGGCTGGCATTCCCATTATGGGGCACCTGGGTCTGATGCCTCAGTCAATCCATAAGTACGGGACTTACGTAGTCAGAGCCCGCGAAGAAGCAGAAGCTGAAAAACTGTTTGAAGATGCCCTGCTCCTTGAAAAAGCAGGATGTTTTGGCATTGTTCTCGAAAAAATCCCGGCAGCGCTTGGGAAGAAGGTGGCAGAATCAGTTTCGATTCCAATTATTGGCATCGGCGCCGGGAACGGTGTCGATGGACAGGTGCTCGTAATTCATGACATGCTTGGGATCTCACAGTCATTCTCTCCCCGTTTTCTGCGGCGCTACCTTGACCTGGCAACAGAAATCAAGGGAGCAGTGGGCCAGTATATCGAAGATGTGAAATCGCAGGATTTCCCAAATGAGAAAGAGCAATACTGAAGACAGACACAAGACACAACTCATAACCATTTAACCATTTTCCATTGCAAATCATTTACGAAGACAACCATCTGATCGCGGTCAACAAGGCCTGCGGGGAAATTATACAGGGTGACAAGACCGGCGACGAAACGCTGATCGACAAAGTCAAGGCGTACATCAAGCAAAAGTACAATAAACCGGGCGAGGTGTACCTGGGCTCGCCGCACCGGCTGGACAGGCCTACCAGCGGCGTGGTTCTATTTGCCCGGACCAGTAAGGCACTGGAACGCTTAAACGAGATGTTTCAAAGTAAGGATGCAATGAAAAAGACTTACTGGGCGGTTGTGGATCAGCTTCCGGAAAAGGAAGAAGCTACGCTGGAAGGGCACATTCGCAAGGATGAAGCTAAAAATAAAAGCTTTGTATCGGAGGGTCCGAAAAAAGACACCCGCCCGTGCAGCCTGAGCTATAAGCATATGGCCAGCCTGGACCGCTATCACCTGCTGGTGGTTGATCTTCATACCGGCCGGCACCACCAGATCAGGGCACAGCTGGCCAAAATCGGGCTTCACATCAAAGGCGACCTGAAATACGGCGCCGCCCACAGCAATCCCAATGCAGGCATCCATCTGCATGCCCGCAAGCTGGAATTTATCCATCCGGTGAAGAAAGAACCTGTCAAAATTGTGGCCGCTCCGCCCAGGGGCGATGCCATCTGGGATACGCTGATCCAGCTGAAGCAGATCAAAGAGTAAGGCTCAGCAGGCCGTCCCCGAAACAAGTGGAAAATGGAGCCGTCTTCCGAATTCAAAAGTGGTTCAAAGGGTGATAAACTCGCTCTTGGATCCCACACCCGAAATGACCACGTTTTCGATCGCCCGGGAAACAGCCACATACAGGAGGGAGCGTTCCCTCTTCAGGTAGCTTTCCTTCTCCGGCATGGTATAGCTTTCAAAATCGACAGGCCATTTAGGACACGTTCTTTCATTGACATCCGCCAAGAAGATATGTCTGAATTCCAATCCTTTCATTGAATGGAACGTCAACAGACGGACACCGCTCATATCTCCCTGCCAGTTCCCGTTCTCATGCCGGGTATAGGGTACTTTACTATTGTGAAGAGCCGTTTGAAAATCCTTTAAGCTGTTTTTCAAGCGGCAGCCAATCGCTATATCGGCATACGGATAGCCCTTTTGATGCAAACGTTCAATGTTTGCCAGTAATGCTTCTGCTTCTTCGTTCTTTGATTTAAATACGCTATAGGTAGGATTTACCCCGTGGAAAAGAGAAACATAACCGCTTTTTTCTTCCTCCTCTCCGTCAAAATTGTCGAAATGGCAGGACCGGATAATCGACACTGCCAGTTTCCTGATTTCGTCTGTTGTCCGGTAGTTAATCCGGAGTCGCTGACTTTTCTTTCCTCTTACCTGAATACCAGCATTTGAGAAGTTTATCTTTTTGTCATAGATTTTCTGAAGCGGATCGCCCACCATGAACAAATCATTCTGCTTTTCCGGAACAAGCGACCGAATCAGGCGAAGTTCGATATTCGAAAAATCCTGCAGTTCATCAACAAGTACATAATCATAAAGGTTTTTCTTTTCGCTCTCCAGATAATTATGCAGCAGGTTATAAAGTTCTTCCTTATGATAATACCCAAGCTCGCTCTTCAGTTGATTATATCTCTCCATGTAGGTCCAGACCTGTAGGCGCTGCCGTTGAGACAAAGGCGCTGAACGCCCTATTCTCGAAGCCTTCATATATTCCTGAAGAGACCGGATGTTCTGATAAAGGACAACATCCTGATATTCCTTTGCCAGAAATTCTTCTTCAAAAGGAATAAGTTCCGTCTCAAAGAGGGATTCCCGGATTTCTGCAGGTGACTTAATCGCATTCAGGCCGAACACCTTAAAATCCGACTTCAGCAGCCCAAATTGTTTCACCAGATCGAATGCAAGGGCATCAATATTCCGGATTGTAATTCCTGAAGAATCGGTAATAAACCCCTTAACCATTCCCTCGAGGTTTTCTGTCAGCGCCCTTGTATAAGTGGTGAACAGAATTTTCTCACCGGCTTTCCTTATTTCACTGATCTGCTTTAGGCGATGCAAGGCCGCAACTGTTTTCCCGGTGCCTGCTCCTCCGCTTACTTTAACTGATCCTGAAAAATTTCCGGACACCAGTTTCCGTTGTGACGGATGCAGATAGTATTTCCATTTTTCGAGCGCTCCCGATAAAACATCATTAAACAAGGTATCATCCGTAAGCTCGATAAAGTTCCTCTGGTTATTGATGCTGCCAATCTGCCGATCCAGATTTTCTTCCCGTATTTTCCCTTCTTCAATCTCATTGATAATGGAATCGAAGCTCGCTCCGTCGGCCATGTAAAACAGGTGTTCAAAAGCATCTGCAGGCAAATAAGCCTCGATCTTCTCCAGATCATCCAGGTTATGCAGGTTCCTGACCGAAGGGATCAAAACGTCTGGAACGCCAAGCTGGATTAACTGCCGGTCCTCACAGGCATAAAACAGATCATTCGTTTGGAAGTCAGGCTTCACCAAATCATAAAGCCGTATTTCTTCAGGCGCAGTAAACACCTGCATCACCTGCGTATTTTCGTTCCATTGGAAAAGTTTATCCTTTGCCCATTCATAGGCCCGATCGTGATGATCGACCCAAATCAGGTAATAAGTTTCCCCTGTTTCAGGCATTTTTATTATGGCCCGGTAAGTTTGATCAATCCGGGCCGACCGCAAACTTTGATCTTTGAAAGAAATTACCGGCTCCAGATGAATGGCTGAAGAAGTGGGATTCTCGCGAAATTTTTTTTGAAACTCAACTACTTTTTTTTGAATTCCCCGGGGAAGTTCGATCATCGATTCCCAGAATTTATCATAGAACAGCAGTTTCATATGTTTATCATTTCAAATTAACGGAGTATAACTTGCGTACTAAACTTTATTACTTTTCTCAAGGACATCGACGTACGGAACTCGCATGTAAACATCAACTCGGGCGGATGCCGCGGCTTCCATGCTCGTTTCATAAAGTAATATTTTGAATTTGATCGGGTTCAACAATAGCGAAATTCTTCTCTCTGAACACCGTTGCGTCAGCAGCGGTTAAGGGGCCGATGGCTATTTTCTTATGGTGTAAAATCAGGACAGCTTCAGCCATAACAATTCCGTTTTCGTCGGTCAAACCGGACAGGGCAGGTTCATCAGCTTCAGATTTCAGATAACCCGTCTGGTTTAGCGTCCGGAGCAATGGATGGTATTCAGGATCATAACAGGCCAGTAATCCTGAAAGATCATACTCAACCGGTACAATAACGGAAGCCGGTTGACCTCCTTCGGGATACAATCTGTTTAGTTTTTGTCCGGGTATATTTGACTCAACCTGTTCCACATCAAAGAACTGAATCAGATTATAGAGCGACCAGAACTTGTTCCAGCTTTCTTTTGGGATAATTTCCGCATTCAGAAACAGGATCCGTGCGGATACCTGGGTGCGTCGAATATTGGTAACAGCCTTCAGATCAAAAAGCGGATTCTTTTCGATTCCGCCAAAAGGCACCCACCCGTCCATCGTCTTGTTTTTCAAACAATAGAGATCCTGATCCTCATTTTCAAGAGCTTTTTCCTGTTCGTCCGGATGATAAGAAGGATTGAACAAACGTTCCTGGAAGAATCCCAAATACAAGCTCCACTCTTGTTTAAACCGGGCATCGCAGAGCGGATAAGCCATCAAATAAAGCAACCGTTCGAAATTATTCTGTGCTTTTGA
>JBFXKJ010000029.1:0-27354 GCA_050173895.1 Mangrovibacterium sp.
CGAGTTGATGTTTAATTGCGAGTTCCATACGTCGATGTCTCTGTAAAAGGTAACGAAGTTTAGTACGCAAATTATACACAGCTATTTTGAAATGAAATACATATGAAACGAGCCATGAACGCCGCAGTTTACGCCCGAGCCAATGTTTTTCGGCGAGTTCCATACGTCGATGTCTCTGAAAAAGGTAACGAAGTTTAGTACGCAAATTATACACAGCTAATTTGAAATGAAAAACATATGAAACGATATTTAAACCCTGAAAGAAAAGATTGGGACCGGATCCTTCAACGGCCGGGCTTCGACACTTCGGAACTCACAGAAAAGGTACAGTCCATTCTTTGTGCGGTCAGAAAGGAAGGTGAACAGGCGGTACGCAGGTTTACAGAACAATTCGATGGAATTCGTATCGGCAACTTTGCCGTCAGCCAGGAAGAACTGGATGAGGCTGCCGGCCAGATCAGCGACGAGCTGCGGCAGGCGGTCGAAGCGGCTGCCCTGAACATCCGCCGGTTCCATGAGATGCAACTTCCCCGGCCGAAAAAAATGGAGACCACCCCGGGAGTCATTTGCTGGCAAAAGGCCGTACCGATCGAAAAAGTAGGTCTGTACATTCCCGGCGGATCGGCACCGCTTTTTTCAACGGTCCTGATGTTGGGAATACCTGCGAAAATCGCCGGCTGCAGGGAAATTGTGCTTTGCAGCCCTCCCGACAAAAACGGAAAAATCAATCCGGCTATTTTATTTGCGGCGAAAACAGTCGGAATAACGACCATCTTCAGGCTCGGGGGAGTCCAGGCAATCGGGGCCATGGCTTACGGAGCGGGCAGCGTTCCGAAGGTGGACAAAATATTCGGCCCTGGCAACCAGTATGTCATGGCTGCCAAACAACTGGTCAGCATCAGTGACGTGGCCATCGATATGCCCGCGGGACCTTCAGAAGTAGCCGTTATGGCCGACGACTCCGCCGTACCGGCATTTGTCGCATCCGACCTGCTGTCGCAGGCTGAACATGGCCCTGACTCGCAGGTGGTCCTGGTAACCAGCTCACCGGCCTTCGCCGACGAAGTTGAAAAAGAAATCAACCTTCAGTTGGGCCAGCTTTCACGGAAGAACATCGCAGCAAAGGCACTGGACAACAGCATTTGCATTGTTCTGAACAACGATCAGCAAATGATTGAGCTGATCAACGCTTACGCCCCGGAACACCTGATCATCTCCATGAACGGATATCAGCAGGTAGCGGAGAGGATCGTCAATGCCGGCTCTGTATTCCTTGGAAATTATACGCCCGAAAGCGCGGGCGATTATGCATCGGGTACCAATCACACGCTTCCCACCAACGGATGGGCCCGCTCGTTCAGCGGGGTCAACCTTGACAGCTTCCTGAAAAAGATTACTTTTCAGAAAATTTCGGAGGAAGGGATCCAAAATCTGGGGCCGGTTATCCAAACTATGGCCCGGGCAGAACAACTCAGCGCCCATGAAAACGCCGTGACAATCAGGATCAGTGAACTTAAACGCGCAGCCTTCCGGGCAGCACAAAATCAGTAATAATGGAACTGGAAAATCTTTTACGGAACAATATTAAAAGCCTCAGGCCATACTCATCGGCCCGGGATGAGTATTCGGGTGAAGCCATGGTTTTCCTCGATGCCAATGAAAATCCGTTCAATGCTCCTTATAATCGGTATCCCGATCCTTTGCAGCGCCGGCTGAAGGAAAAGATCGCCGGCATCAAGGACTGTTTGCCGGAGCAGATTTTCCTGGGGAACGGGAGTGATGAACCGATCGATCTGGCATTCCGGGCCTTTTGCGAACCGGCTGTGGATAACATGGTCTCGATCGACCCCACCTACGGCATGTATCAGGTTGCGGCCGAGATCAACGATGTTGAAGTGAGAAAAGTCGCCCTTGATGCCGGATTTAAGTTCTCAGCCGGCGATCTGCTGAGCCGTACCGACACGCATACCAAGCTGATCTTTATCTGCTCCCCCAACAATCCGACCGGAAACCTGATGGACAAGGCCGAAATTTTGAAGCTGACCGCCAGCTTCGGAGGATTAGTCGTGCTGGACGAAGCCTATACTGACTTTGCTCCCGGCAACAGTCTTCTCCCGGAACTGGAGCTTCACCCCAACCTGATCATTCTTCAGACTTTTTCCAAAGCCTGGGGCATGGCAGGCATCCGCCTGGGAATGGCCTTCGCTCAGCCGGAGATCATCCGGATCTTTAACAAGATCAAATATCCCTATAATATTAATATCCTGACGCAGCAAAAAGCGCTGGAACTGATCGAAAGGGAACAGGACAAGTCAGGCTGGGTGAAGTTGCTGATCAGCGAAAGGGCAAAGCTGGCTGACGCACTTGGCACACTTCCCTTTGTGACGCGGGTTTACCCCTCCGATGCGAATTTTCTGCTGGTAAAGATGAACAATGCCCGGGGTATTTACGATTACCTCGTCAAAAAGGGAATTATCGTGCGCGACCGCTCAAAGGTCATCCTTTGCGCCGACAGCCTCCGGATCACCGTGGGCTCGCCGGAAGAAAACACGGTGCTGCTGGACCATCTGAAAAAACTGGTATAAACAGGAAGATCTCATTTTGAGTTCATGATGACTTCGGTGAATCTTTAAATCTAAAAATCTGATGAGCAACAAAAAGGCATTATTTATTGACCGCGACGGAACACTGATCGCAGAACCGGCCGACGAACAGATCGACTCGCTCGAAAAACTGGAGTTCATTCCGGGTGTTTTCCGAAACCTGTACCAGATACGCCGGAACCTGAACTACGAACTGGTTATCGTCTCCAACCAGGATGGTTTGGGTACCGCGTCTTTTCCTGAAGAAACCTTCCGACCCGCTCACGACAAAATGATCAAAGCTTTTGAAAATGAAGGTGTTTGGTTTGACGACCAGCTCTTCGACCGAACCTTCCCCGATCAGGCTGCCCCTACCCGAAAACCGGGAACAGGCCTGCTGGGAAAATACATGGACGGCAGCTATGATCTTGCCGGCAGCTTCGTGATCGGCGACCGGCTCACCGATGTGCTGCTGGCCAAAAACCTGGGCGCCAAAGCCATTCTCATCAACGACGGGAGCCTTTCTGAACGCCTGCGCGAACTTGAGCTTGAACAAACCTGCGTGCTGGTCACGCTCAGCTGGGATGAAATTTACGCCCGGGTCGCCGCCCCTGAGCGAACGGCTCTGGTTGAACGAAATACCCGTGAAACCCGCATCCGCATCGAACTGAACCTGGACGGGACCGGCAAAGGTGCAATCGCCACGGGGCTGGGCTTCTTCGACCACATGCTCGACCAGATCGCCCGCCACTCAGGCGTCGACCTGACCATCAGGGTGGACGGCGACCTGCATGTCGATGAACACCATACGATCGAAGACACCGCGCTCGCACTGGGCGAAGCCTTCCGGAAAGCGCTGGGCGATAAGCGCGGGATTGAACGTTACGGCTACTGCCTGCCCATGGACGATTGTCTGGCGCAGGTGGCCCTCGACTTCGGCGGACGCCCCTGGCTGGTCTGGGACGCGACTTTCAAGCGGGAAAAAATAGGTGAAATGCCCACTGAAATGTTCTTCCACTTTTTTAAGTCGTTTGCCGACACCGCGCTGGCAAACATCCACATCAGGGCAGAAGGGCAAAACGAACACCACAAAATAGAAGGAATATTCAAGGCGCTTGCACGGGCCATCAAAATGGCCATCCGTAAAGATGTCTTCAATTTCGAACTCCCTTCCACCAAAGGAACTTTATGAACTGTCCTACCACAAAGATCACGAAGAAACACGAAAATGGAAAATGAAAAAGAAGATATATTTAAAGCAATACTGAAGTTATCTAAATGCAGATTAGGACTTTTGGTTAACTTCAATGTTAAATACTTAAAGAATGGTATCAAACGGGTCATATTATAATTCATAGAGCCCTTTGTGAAAAAAACTTAGTATTCTTTGTGGTAAAAAAGAAAAAAATGAAAAGTATAAAACCATTGCGAGAGAAAAAAAACACGGCGATCCTGCTGATCCACTGCCCCGACAGGCAGGGGATCCTTGCAACCGTGACAGAATTCCTGAACCGCAACAACGGAAATATCATCAATCTCGATCAGTATGTCGACCGCACAGAAAAGATCTTCTATATGCGCGTGGAGTGGGAACTGGAAGATTTCTCCATTCCGTCCGGCAAGATCGGTGAATATTTTGAAACACTCATCGCCACCCGGCTGCAGATGGAATGGAAACTGTATTTTTCCAGAGATATTCCGCGCATGGCGATCTTCGTTTCGGGGATGTCACACTGCCTTTTCGATATCCTTTCCAGGTACACGGCCGGAGAGTGGGATGTTGAGATCCCGCTGATCATCAGCAACCACGAGGATATGCAACCGGTCGCCGAACGCTTTGGCATTCCGTTCCACCATTTCCCGGTCATTTCCGATAATAAGCAGGAACAGGAAAAAGCAGAGCTGGATCTGCTGAGGGCCAATAAAACCGACTTTATTGTCCTGGCCCGTTATATGCAAATCCTTTCCAAAGAATTTGTAAGCCATTATCCCAACAGGATCATCAATATTCATCACTCTTTTTTGCCGGCCTTTGCAGGGGCAAAACCCTACCATGCTGCTCACGAAAGGGGGGTCAAACTGATCGGCGCGACAAGCCACTATGTGACCGGCGACCTGGACGCAGGGCCCATCATCACACAGGATGTCGTCCGGTGCAGCCATGCCGACACGGTGAAAAGCCTGATCCGGAAAGGACGCGACCTCGAAAAGATCGTGCTGTCGAATGCAGTGTTCAATCACCTGCAGCGAAAAGTGCTGGTGTACCATAATAAAACAGTGGTGTTTAACTAAGAGCATGGGGCGAATATCCGGATATCTTTCTGTCTTGTGGCTGGGAATGGGTTTGAAGAAAGTAGCGCGTAGCAGAATCGAACTGCTATTACCTGATTGAGAAACAGGTTTCCTGACCGTTAGAAGAACGCGCCATTGAAAATGTGATACAAAAATAAGGAAATTCCGGAATGGTGTTACCGGGAAAGAAAAAAATTTTAGTCAGGCAAACAACCGGAGACACGGAGTCACCGGTAAAAGTAAATTCAAAGCAGTGAAAGATATGGACGTAGTCATCATTCAATACAACGCCGGAAATATCGAGTCGGTGAAAAACGCGCTGCTCCGACTGGGCGTTGAAGCGGAAATTACCGGCGATCACGACCGGATACGAAGCGCGGAGAAAGTGATCTTCCCGGGAGTGGGCGAGGCCAGTACAACCATGGCCTATCTGAAGAGGGAAGGCCTGGACCTGCTGATTCCCACGCTCACGCAACCGGTGCTGGGGATCTGTCTCGGCCTTCAGCTGATGTGCAGCCACACCGAAGAAGGGGACACGCCCTGCCTGGGCATTTTTGAAGAAAAGGTCAGGCGCTTTGTGCCTCAGCCAGGCATGGAATATATTACCAAGGTCCCGCACATGGGATGGAACACCATCAGCAGGCTCAGGGACGGGATCTTCGATCCCTCGCTCGAAGGGCAGTATGTCTACTTTGTCCACTCCTACTACGCTACGGTGGGAGAACACACTTCGGCAGTAACCGATTACATCACGCTCTTCAGTTCAGGCCTTCAGAAAGGTAATTTTTATGCCACACAGTTCCACCCCGAAAAGAGCGGAACCGTTGGCGCAGCAATTCTCCGGAATTTTTTAAGATTGTAACCAATGGAACAAGCATGTTGCGCTGCAACGCCGGGTTTATGATAATAATTTTCAGCAACATGTGAGTTTCATACAACCATTAAAAAACAAAGGTTTTGATTGAGCGAGGGCAAAGGCCAAACGGAGTTTGCGGCTTTGCCGAGCGTGAATGTTTTGATTGAGCGAGGACAATGCCAGACAAGTCTGGACATTGTCGAGCGGGAGAAACATCTGTCAAAGACGAAAAACGACTAATGTAAATGAATTATTAACGTATGAACGTGAACGCAGAAACTAAAATATCCATCATCCCCGCCATCGACCTCATCGAAGGCAAATGCGTGCGGCTGTCGCAGGGCGACTACGCAAAAAAAACCATCTACAATGAAAATCCGCTGGAGGTCGCCCGGATGTTCGAAGATGCCGGGATCCAAAGGCTTCATCTGGTCGACCTCGACGGGGCCAAAGCCGGGCACATTGTGAATTACCGGGTACTGGAAAGGATTTCCTCGAAAACACGGCTGGTGATCGACTTTGGCGGCGGACTCAAATCGGACGATGACCTGCGTATCGCCTTTGAATGCGGCGCTCAAATGGTTACCGGCGGAAGCATCGCCGTGAAGGACCGCCGCACTTTTACCGGCTGGATTCAAAAATACGGACCTTCCCGTATCATTCTCGGAGCCGATGCAAAAGACCGGAAAATCGCCGTCAGCGGATGGCAGGAAATCTCCGAAACCCCTATCATCGATTTTATCGACAGCTATATGAAGGAAGGGATCGAAAAAGTCATTTCGACCGACATCTCCCGCGACGGAATGCTTTCAGGGCCCTCAACCGATCTCTACCGGGAAATCCTTGAAAAATTCCCTTCGATCGAACTGATCGCCAGCGGAGGCATTGGCTCCATGAGCGATATTCACCAGCTTAACGAAATGGGCGTTCCCGCGGTGATCACCGGAAAGGCCATTTATGAGAACAAGATCAGCCTGGAGGAAATTAAAAATTTTATAAAATAGACGGCCTCCTCCGGCCTTACAAATTACGACTTATTACTTACGACTCAACACCATGTTAGCAAAACGAATCATACCCTGTCTGGACATTAAAGACGGGCAAACTGTAAAAGGGATCAACTTCGTCAATATCAAATCGGTGGGCGATCCTGTCGAACTGGGCGCGATGTACGCGGCACAGGGAGCAGACGAACTGGTCTTTCTTGACATCACAGCGACTCATGAAGGACGCAAGACCTTTGTCGATTTGGCCCGGCGCATCGCCCGCGAACTGAATATTCCCTTTACCGTCGGTGGAGGGATCAGCGAACTGAAAGACGCCGCGGCCCTGCTCAGTGCCGGGGCCGACAAGATCAGCATCAACTCCTCGGCCGTGCGCAATCCCAAACTGATCGACGAAATGGCCCTGCACTTTGGCAGCCAGTTCGTGGTGGTGGCCATTGACGCCAGAAATGAGCATGACCACTGGACAGTGACCGTGAATGGCGGGCGCATTCCCACCGACAAAGAATTGTTTTCCTGGGCAAAGGAGGCCGAAAACAGAGGAGCAGGAGAGATCCTCTTCACCTCGATGAACCATGACGGCACAAAAAACGGATTTGCCAACGCCGAACTCGCCCGGATGGCCGACATGCTCCGTATACCTGTCATCGCGTCGGGAGGAGCAGGCAAAATGGAACATTTCGCCGACGTGTTCACCCTCGGAAAAGCAGACGCCGGTCTGGCGGCAAGCATCTTCCATTACCGGGAAATTGCCATTCCCGATCTGAAGGCCTATCTTCGAAGCAAAAATATCGCTGTGCGGTGAAAAAACCGCAGGCGCCGACATTCAATTTAAACTAAAAAATTCAACCCAATGAATACTGATCAACTTGATTTCAGCAAACTCAACGGACTTATACCCGCCATTATCCAGGACGAAACGACCGGCAAAGTGTTGATGCTGGGCTTTATGAACAAAGAAGCGTTGCAAAAAACAACCGAAACCGGAAAAGTGACCTTTTACAGCCGAAGCAAACAAAGGCTGTGGACCAAAGGCGAGGAAAGCGGGAATTTTCTGAACCTGGTATCGATCGCCGGCGACTGCGACCAGGACAGCCTGCTGATCAAGGTGCACCCAACCGGTCCCGTATGCCACACCGGGAACGACACCTGCTGGAACGAGACCAATCAGCCCGATGAACTCCATTTCCTGAAATACCTGCAGGACTTTATTGAAAAGCGTAAACAGGATATGCCCGAGGGCTCCTATACCACTTCCCTGTTCCGCAGCGGCACGCGGAAAATCACCCAAAAAGTGGGAGAAGAAGCCGTTGAAACCATCATCGGCGCCATGGCCAATGACGACGAAAATTTTATTTACGAGGGAGCTGACCTGCTTTATCACCTGATCGTGCTGCTGACACACAAGGGGTACCGACTGGAGGACCTTGCAAAAGAACTCCGCAGAAGGCATAAATAAGGGCACGAAGACCTGCCTGTTCCCCGGGAACCGGCACAAACTGCGAGTCTTCCCTTCCTTCACTCTGAAGCGGCTAAACCAGATCCGCTTCCGGTTGTTAAGTTACCGTCAAGAATAGGAATGAACCGGATCGCGCTCCGAAATTAAAATTATCTTTGCGCGTCCATTTTGGAAGACTACTATGCAGAAGATTCGAAATATAGCAATTATTGCCCACGTCGACCACGGCAAGACAACCCTGGTCGATAAGATGATCTATTATTGTCAGATACTCAAAGAACACGAGAAGAGACAGGAACTGATCCTCGATAATAATGACCTGGAACGCGAACGCGGGATCACCATCCTGGCCAAGAATGTTTCGGTAAACTACAAAGGTGTTAAGATCAACATTATCGACACCCCGGGACACGCCGATTTTGGCGGTGAAGTTGAACGCGTACTGAATATGGCCGACGGCGTGTTGCTGCTCGCCGATGCCTTTGAAGGCACGATGCCGCAAACCCGCTTTGTATTGTCCAAAGCGCTGGCACTGGGATTGAAGCCCATCGTGGTCATCAATAAGGTCGACAAGCCCAATTGCCGGCCGGAAGAAGTGCACGAGCAGGTGTTCGACCTGATGTTCAGCCTGGATGCCACCGAAGACCAGCTCAACTTTCCGACCATCTACGGTTCGGCAAAAGAAGGCTGGATGACCCGTGACCTCAGCGTGAAAACCGATTCCATATCACCCCTTCTCGATGCGATCCTGGAATATATCCCTGCTCCGCAGGATAATCCGGGAACCCCTCAAATGCTGATCACCTCCCTTGATTACTCTTCGTACGTGGGACGGATCGCCATCGGTCGCATCCATCGCGGTGACCTGAAGGAAGGGATGCAGGTGGCGCTCGTTAAACGCGACGGCTCGGTAAAAAAGAACAGGATACGGGAACTGCACACCTTCACCGGCCTGGGCCGGCAAAAGGTGGAAAGCATGAAAAACGGCGACATCTGCGCACTGGTGGGAATCGAAGGCTTTGAGATCGGCGATTCGATCTGTGATCCGGAAAACCCGGAACCACTCAACCCGATCGCAGTCGACGAACCGACGATGAGCATGGTGTTCACCATCAATGACTCCCCTTTTTACGGGAAAGAAGGAAAATTCGTGACCTCCCGCCATTTAAAAGAAAGGCTCGAACGGGAACTGGAAAAGAACCTGGCCCTTCGTGTCATTCCCGGCGACAGCGCCGACTCATTCACCGTGTACGGGCGCGGCGTGCTGCACCTGTCCATCCTGATCGAAACCATGCGCCGCGAAGGTTATGAACTGCAGGTCGGCCAACCCAAGGTCCTCTTCAAGGAGATTGGCGGCATTAAAAGCGAACCGATCGAGGAAATGCATGTCGACGTTCCCGACGAGTACTCCGGAAAAGTCGTTGAAATGGTCACCGTCCGCAGGGGAGAAATGATGAACATGGAACGGAAGGGCGACCGGATCCACCTGGAATTCCAGATCCCTTCCAGGGGAATCATCGGACTGCGGACCAATATGCTCACCGCCACAGCCGGCGAAGCCGTGATGACCCACCGCTTTATAGAGTACCAGCCTTTGAAAGGAGAGATCGAAGGGCGCAAAAATGGCTCACTCGTGGCCAAGGAACCCGGTACCGCCTTCGCCTATGCCCTGAATAAACTTCAGGACCGTGGCCGGTTCTTTATCGCACCCGGAGAGGAAATCTACGAAGGAATGGTCGTGGGGGAAAGCACCCGCGCCGACGACCTGACGATCAATGTCACCCAGTCAAAGAAGCTCACCAACATGCGCGCTTCCGGATCGGACGACAAAGTAAGGCTCGCTCCGCCCTTGGTATTCAGTCTGGAAGAAGCACTTGAATATATTAATAATGATGAATATCTGGAAGTGACACCGAAAACTTTTCGAATGCGCAAGATTTTTCTCCGCGAGGTAGAAAGAAAAAGAGGTAGCAGGATTCCCTGAGTATTCGCGGTATAAAAAAGTTTGTTGAGGCAGTGAAGGCAATCCAAAGCGCTTATTCACTGCCTTTATTATAATATTGATTTAGGTTGTTAAACATTTTTTTGGAAGCTGAATTGTCGTAACTTTTCTTACTAAAACAGCAATGTTAATAACCAAAAGTCAGCTTGTATGGAAACACAGAAGAATTGCTCACTTGCCAATGCAACAATCCGGGCCAGTCAGAAGATCGCCCAGTCGTTCAATGAAAATATTTTTGAGCTGGCACATCTGCGTACCGATTGGACCCCTGAATATGCGCAGCAACTAAAGGAAAGGATCAAATCGGCCAGGGCAACCTTCCTGCCGGAAGATATCTCCTGCCGAAATTCAGCCAAACAGCAGCTAATTCATGACTTGATGACTTCCTCGCTGATCAATGTCAGCGTCCTGCGTGAGTTAATAAAGGTTGAGTTCAGGGATGAGCGCGCTTTTCAGAAGGAGATTTTCGAAATACTCGGTTTTAATGAATACTACAGCGAAGCAAAGAACGGGGATTACAGAAGCTTGTTCATGCTGACTCAGGTTCTCCATCAAAACATGACTCCGGCAATCAGGGAAAAGCTGATCAGCAAAACGATCCCAATCTCCCTGATCGATCGCGTCAATGACTACCATCAGCAAATGAAGCCCTATATTTCCTGCTTTGATCTGATCAACGGATCAACGGCTTTGGATGACGAAGGAAAGCAAGTGATAGGGAGTATTTTTTCCGAGGTCAAGGACATTTGCCGTGTCGTTTCAACTTATTATATGCTGAATCCGGTAAAGCGGGACCAATTCAGTTTCTTCAGGGTAATGCATACCCTGGACCTTTCCGTTCCGGAAACGGTCTATGACAAATTCTGATCCTGTTTAAGAAAGCCTGCCGGTTGTCCGGCAGGCTTTCTTATGCCCCCGGCTCAAAAGCCGCTTCCCCTGTTTCCATCTCCGGCTCTTCTTCATCATCTTTCGTATCCTGTACCGGCTCCTGGTCTTCTTCCACGGGCAAAGCGTGAAGCGGTTTAAAATGAGAAGGCAAAGGCTTTACGGTTTCATCCTGAAAATAAGGGAACACATCGGCAATCGCGCTCAGGCTCATCGCTGTAGTCTGATAGGGGACCAGAATATAGGAAAGCCCTTCCTCCAGCCGCCGATAGGCTTCCTTGAAATCGTCGGCAGCCACCAGAAAGTAATTGTTAATCTTTTTCTCCTTACCTGCTTTTTCGTCGATGGTTACGATCGCAATTTTTGCCTTGTACCAGAATTCGCCGCTTTCGGCCGGAAAAATCTCAATGATATTTGATTTTTTGATGTTGTCAACCTGAAACTCACCCCTGATGATCTGCTGCATTTGCTGGATAATCCGGGTTTCGGCGTCCGTAAAAGAAACCGCATCCACCAGATAGGATTCGCCCACCTTTCGTTCCCGCCCATCCTGATCAACTTTTACATAGCGCACTTTAACTTCAAACCAAGTCTGCATAACGGTATAATTAAATTGAGATGCAAAGATATTTTCTTCTGCCGGGAAAGCCAGGATTTCAGAGAATAGTTTTCCACATCCTGAAGCGGGTTTCTCCCAAAGGCGACATGTTCCGGAGTGAAGCAGCCGGTATTTCAAACCGCGACCGGCTTCGTCAAGAACACTTTGTACTTTTATCTGTTTACTAATCCGGTACATGAATAGATCGCACAAACGAGGAATTTCAATTTTAACGGAAATATGATCATAGGACTACTCAAAGAGGCGGAACCCGAGCGGCGGGTTGCCCTCCTGCCGGAACACATCAGGCTTTTGGCAGCGCGAAAAGTTTCGTTTCTTATAGAGACGGGAGCCGGAGAACAATCTTTTGCCACCGATGCCGCGTATGAGGAAGCCGGAGCAGGTATCGCCCCGCGTTCTCAGGTCATCGCACAGGCCGATCTGCTGACCCAGGTCTCGCCGCCCGATGAAGAACTGATACGGAGCCTGAGCCCCGGCCGGATCTGGCTGAGCGAATACAAGCCGTTGTGGAACGTCCATCTGGTAAAGGCATTCCTTTCAGCCGGCATCACCAGTTTCAGCATGGACTCCATTCCAAGGAGCACGCGTGCGCAGGCCATGGACGTGCTTTCATCCATGGCTACCGTTGCCGGATATAAAGCGGTGCTGGATGCAGCCGCTCACCTGCCCTCTTTTTTCCCGATGTTTATGACCGCGGCGGGAACCATCCGCCCGGCGAATGTATTAATTCTGGGAGCCGGGGTTGCCGGACTTCAGGCCATTGCCACTGCCCGCAAGCTGGGTGCACAGGTCGGGGCCTTCGATGTCCGCTCGGCTGTCAGAGAAGAGGTGCTGAGCCTCGGTGCCCGTTTTGTGGAAGTGGAGGGCTCCGTGGAAGACGCCGCTGCCGGCGGCTATGCCGTCGAACAGACCGAAGACTACAAACGGCGTCAGCAGGAAGCAATTAACAGCCATGCGGCCAAAGCGAACGTTGTGATCTGCACGGCCCAGATCCCCGGGAAAAAGGCGCCCCTGCTCCTGCCCGCGCATGCTGTCGCCGCGATGCAGCCGGGGTCGGTGATCATCGACCTGGCCACCTCTACCGGCGGAAACTGCGAACTGGCCGAAGACAATAAAACCATTGTCCGCCATGGTGTGACCATCATCGGTCAGTCGAACTACCCGGCCCAAATGCCGAAAGATGCCAGCAAAATGTTCGGCAAAAACACCGCTACCTTCCTCGAGCTGCTCATCAGTGCCGACGGAAACCTCAATCTGGACTTCAACGACGATATCATCCGCACAACCTGCATAACCCACCAGGGAACCATTTATAATGAACGTGTTAAAGCAATAATCTGATCATGGAACAAATACTTGAATACTTTTTTATCTATAAACAAGAGATCTTTATTATCGCGCTGTCCGTATTCCTGGGCATTGAAGTGATCTCCCACGTGCCCTCTGTGCTGCATACGCCGCTGATGTCGGGGGCCAACGCCATCAGCGGTGTGATCATTATCGGCGGGATCATCCTTGTAGGGCATGCCGACCTTTCCCGCTTATCGGCTGAACTGATCCTGGGCATTCTTGCAGTCATCTTCGGAACACTGAATGTAGTCGGAGGCTTTGTGGTGACCGACCGGATGCTGGAGATGTTTAAAAAGAAAAAGACGCGGAGGGCATGATGGAAAAAGTTATCGGAACGTTAAACGGAATGCCTTTCACCATGGGTCAGGCAATCCTTGAACTCAGTTACCTGATCACCGCGCTGCTGTTTGTATACGGTCTCAAACTGCTCAGCCATCCCGAAACCGCACGCCGGGGGAATATGTATGCCGCAGCGGGCATGTTGCTCGGCATGATCACCACCCTTTTGCTGCATAAGAATTCGAACGGACAAGGCATTTCCCCTGTCAATATCGGCATCATCCTCGGCGCCATTGGTGCAGGCTCGGTCGTGGGCTGGCTCTTCGCCCGGCGAATCAAAATGACGGCTATGCCTCAGCTGGTGTCTTTTTTCAATGCCACGGGCGGCGCCGCTTCAATGCTGGTGGGAATGCTCGAATTTCCGAATGCCGACATGAACGACAGGGGCTCGGTGCTGGTCACCCTCCTGGGACTGGTGATCGGGGCCATTGCCTTCAGCGGAAGCATGGTGGCATACGGAAAACTCGATGGAAAAATCGGGGACATCCGCTCCGGGGCAATGAAATACGTCAACCTTTTTCTGCTCGCCCTGGTCGTCTTTGTGACCATTTACCTGCTTTTTGCCGGCGGCCTGCCCCGGGAACATAGCTGGACCTTGTATCTTTTAACAGCGCTGTCGCTGCTTTACGGTGTCCTTTTTGTGATGCCCATCGGAGGAGCCGATATGCCGGTTGTTATTTCCCTGTTAAACAGCCTTACCGGGATTGCCGCGGCGATGGCCGGATTTATCTACAACAATCAGGCAATGATCCTTGGAGGAATCCTGGTGGGAGCAGCCGGAACCATCCTGACCGTTTTAATGTGCAAAGCCATGAACCGGTCACTGTTAAATGTCATCATCGGCGCTTTCGGCGGCGGCGGCAGTGCATCCGTATCGGGCGCCCAGGGAGAAATGAAGGAGACCACCTTAAGCGATGCCGCGGTTCTGCTCAGCTATTCACAGAATGTGGTGATCGTCCCGGGCTATGGACTTGCGGTTGCACAGGCCCAGCACGCCTGCCATGAGCTGGACACGCTCCTTGCCGCAAAAGGGGTGAACGTGCGGTATGCCATTCATCCGGTGGCAGGACGAATGCCCGGACACATGAACGTACTGCTCGCCGAAGCCGATGTCCCCTATGGACAGCTCGTAGAAATGGATGCGATCAACCCCGACATGCCTAACACAGACGTGGTGGTGGTGATCGGCGCCAACGATGTGGTCAACCCCGCGGCCATCACCGACCCGGGAAGCCCCATTGCAGGAATGCCCATCATCCGTGCATTTGAGGCAAAAAATATCCTGGTGATGAAGCGGGGAAAAGGGAAAGGTTATGCAGGCATCGAAAACGAGCTGTTCACGAACGATAAAACCCGTATGCTCTACGGTAACGCCAGGGAAACGCTTCAGGCGCTGATCAGTGAAATTAAAAACCTTTAATCTCCATCTATTTCGCCAATCAGGACCCAGCAAATGTTCCAGGCACTAAACATGCCGTCACGGAAGAGGCTTGTCAAACTTCCTGATTTTTCAGCTACATTTAGGACAAAATAACACGATCATGAACAGAAGGACATGGATAAGAGCTGCAAGCCTTGCACTCTGGGCTCAACTCCTGGTTGCCGTCAGCGTCACAGCACAGGAGCAAAGCCTCCTTTGCAGCGCTGCCGACCGCGAACAAACCGAAAAGATAATCACCGCCTTTGCAGACAAAAGTCATGCGCCCACGTCAGAGCTGGTGGCAGCGATTGGCAAAAATTTTATGGGGACACCTTACCAGGGGCAAACACTGGAGAACGGGAAAGAAGAGAAACTGGTGATCAATCTGCGTGAAATGGACTGCACCACCTTTGCCGAAAACTGCCTGGCACTGGCGCGCACAATCCGTTCCGGCGATGCCGGTTTTGAGCGGTTCGCCCATGAACTGGAAAAGATCCGGTACCGGGATGGGAAACGCGCCGGATACCTGTCACGCCTTCATTACTTCAGCGACTGGATAGCCGACAATCAGAGGAAAGGATTGGTCAGCCAGCCTGCCGCCATTTTCGGCGCGAATTATCCGGTGAAGGTGTTTTTCATGTCAACTCATCCGCAAAGCTACCCGGTGCTGAAAGAAAACCCTGAACTTGCCCCTGAACTGGCGCAGCTGGAAAAAGCAATTTCGAAAACAACGCATTTCTACGTAAAAAAAGAAGATCTTCCCGCAGTGGAAGATAAACTTGCTGAAGGCGATATCATCGGCCTTACAACCTCCATACCCGGACTGGATGTCACGCATGTGGGTATCCTGGTGAAAAAAGATGGCAAGCTGCACCTTCTTCATGCGTCTTCCTCCCTGAAAAAAGTGGCCATTTCACAGGAACCCCTGACGGAGCTGATGACAAAAAGCAAATCATGGACCGGGATCATGATCGCCCGGCCTCTTTAAAACGAAAAGGCCCGGTTTGCAGCGGGGCCTTTTCGTTTTATTTAAGTTGCGCCCGCAACCACTCCGGGCGGTTGGTCGTAATGCCCAAAACACCGAGACCGGCAATCCGCCGGGCTTCTGCAGGATCGTCAACAGTCCAGGCCAGCACTTCCAGTCCCAGCTTTTTACACTGGTCCATCACCGCCTGGTCGATCAGCTTGCTTTGCAGGTCCACCCCGGCAAGCCCCTGCTTAGCCGATTCATCGATTTTTGCTTCCAGTCCTTCCTTCGTCGATGAGAGCCAATAGCATTTATTCTCAGGAAACATTTTGCCCGCATCCAAAATAGTCTGCCATCCGAAAGCAATGAATTTAACCTGGCTTCCTTTTCCGCTTTTGTCAATCGCCTTCTTGAGGGCCGGCAGAATTTCGCTGCCCGATTTAATCTCGATAACAAGTTGCTTTCCTTCGGGAATGGTCTTCAGCACTTCGTCCACATAGGGAATCTTCTCCCCTTTGTATTTTTTGTCTTTCCAGCTTCCCACATCGAGCTTTCTGAGTTTGGATGATTTGGTTTCTGTCATTTTAAGGTCGACACCCGAAACCCGCTTCGCCGACTTATCGTGCATCACCATCACCCGGTTATCAGCCGTGGGATACACGTCGATCTCCACGCCATCGGCATTCTGTTGCCAACCAAGTTTAACCGACGCCAATGTGTTCTCGGGTGCATCGAACGACGCGCCCCTGTGCGCGATGATCTCCACCTGAGAAAAAGCGGATGCGCTGAAAAGCATGCAACAAGCAAAAACAATTTTTTTCATATGTGTAATCAATATAGGTTTACAATCTTCCCTAAAAAAGTCAGGGTTTACGTTTCTGAATCGGACATTAAAGATGCAACTTTTATAAAAAATACGATCCTGTATCTTACTAAAAAAATAGCTATTTTTGCAGGAAGCAATCCGCAACATGGCAAAAATCATTCATTCTTTGACGATATTGTTTCTAAAAGGCTTATCAAAACTCCCTTTCCGAATTATTTATCTGCTATCGGATTTTCTGTACGTGGTGGTCTATTATCTTGCAGGCTACCGGAAAAAAGTCGTTTATTCCAATCTGCGGAATTCTTTCCCTGAGAAAAGTGCCTCCGAAATTGATGCAATTGCAAAAAAATATTACCGTCATTTTTGCGACCTGATCATGGAGTCTGTCAAGCTTCCTGCGATGACGGAAAAGGAACTGAATGAAAGATTGACCCTGCGTGGAATTGAGAAGACCTACACCTATGCCGACAAGGGCCAAAGCATCGTGCTGATCGGGATGCATTATAATAACTGGGAATGGAGTTCAACACTCCAGCGTTTTGCCAGACATCAGTTGCTGATCGTTTTTAATCCGCTTCGGAATAACCCGGAAATGGAACGGTATCTGCTCGACGCCAGAGAACGTTTTGGAAGTAAAACGGTAGCTATGAATCAGACAACCCGGATGCTGGCCCGTTATGGCCGGGAAGGGAGACCCACCTGCCTTTTCCTGGCCGCCGATCAGACACCGCCCCGTCAGTCTCATTTCTGGACCACCTTCCTCAATCAGGAGACTGCCTTTTTTTCCGGGCCCGAACGCATCGCGATCAAAACCAGACAGCCTGTTTTCCTGACGCATACCGTCAAAACAGGACGTGGAAAATATCTGGTGAACCTCGTCGAGCTTTTCCCTGAGCCGGAAAAAGTGGACCCCGACACCATTTTGCTCACCTATGTCGACAGGCTGGAAAAGATCATCCGGGAACAGCCCGAGTTTTGGCTGTGGTCTCACCGCCGGTGGAAACACAAGCGTCCGGAGCAGATCGCCCTGGTACCCCGGGCAGGCGCTGAACATCCTGTTCTTTAAAACCATATTAACCCGAAACGATGAAAACAAAATCACTTCTTATTCCGGTTATTTTTCTTTTCTGCCTGCAGGCAGCAGCGCAAAGCGGAACGATTTACGACAACCTGTCGATGAAAAGCACCATCCTGAAAAGCGAGCGTAAATACGCCGTCTATCTGCCGTCAGACTACAACAGCTCTCAGCGAAGTTATCCGGTGCTCTACCTGCTTCACGGCAGCGGTGACGACCAGAGCGGCTGGGTTCAGTTTGGCGAGGTCCTGCACATTGCCGATCAGGCAATCCGGGAGGGTAAATGCACTCCAATGATCATCGTGATGCCCGATGCTGACACGGGGCAGAAAGGCTACTTTAACTCAGTGATGGGCAACTGGAACTATGAGGATTTCTTCTTCAGGGAATTCATGCCTTTCGTTGAAAAGGAGTACCGCATCAGGGCGGAGAAGAGGTACCGTGCTGTTGCCGGCCTTTCAATGGGAGGCGGCGGCACATTCATTTACGCCCTTCACCATCCGGAACTTTTTTCTGCAGCCTGCCCCTTAAGTGCAGCCGTCGGCCCCCTGAGCCCGGAAGAAGCAAAGTCATACCTGGCAAACAGAAAAGAATATGCCGGCATTACCGATCAGCAGGCCGCCCTTTACTTTGAGCAATACAGTGCGCTGAAACTGATCAGTAAAATGCCCGAGGAAAACAAAACCGCCGTCAGGTGGTATATTGACTGCGGTGACGACGACTTTTTATACGAAGGAAATTCGCTCGTGCACATTGCCATGCGTAAGGCCGCCATTCCGCATGAATTCCGGATCCGCGACGGCCGCCACAACTGGCCTTACTGGCGTTCGGCCTTACCGGAGGTCCTTGATTTTGTAAGCCAGGGATTTCATCAGAACTAAAAACGTCCAAAGACGGTTCCCCGGCCGGGGGACCGTCCTGCTGTCAACATTTTCGGAATACACGTTGTTGTCCTATAATAAAAAGGACAATGATAAGAACGCCGGATACATCCTGGATTGATGTCAGCACCGTTAAGCATCTGCGCTTTCCGTTCTCCTTTTTTTTACTGCCTGTTTTCCTTTTTGCCCTCAGCCAGGCCGTCCAGGTCGAATGGCAGCACGCCTTGCTGTCCGGATTCATTCTGCATTTACTGATCTTTCCTTCAAGCAACGGCTACAACAGTTATCAGGACCGGGACACCGGCAGTATCGGCGGACTGAAATACCCTCCGCCGGTAACGGAAAAACTGTTTTATATCACGCTGGCCTTCGATGGAGCGGCAATCCTGCTTTCCCTGCTCCTGTCGGGATCGTTTGCCCTCCTGGTCCTGATCTTTATTGTTGTGTCGCGCCTGTACAGCTACCGGAAGGTACGCCTCAAGAAATATCCCCTCACCGCCTTTCTCACTGTATTTTTTTTTCAGGGCGCCTTTGTGTACTTCATAGCTGTGTCATCGTTCAGCGAGCCTTTCCGGGAGAACCTGTTAAGCTTGCCTCATCTTCAGGGAATGATTATTTCAAGCCTTTTTATCGGAAGTATGTACCCCCTCACCCAGATCTATCAGCACCAGTCGGACAAGGACGACGGGGTGGTCAGCCTGAGTTACCGGTTGGGCTATAACGGCACCTTTGTTTTCTCGGGTATGCTGTTTGCAACAGGAACCCTGCTGCTGTCCCTGATACTTATTCAGTCCGGACAGATCCCGATGCTGTTCCTTTTCCTCTTTCTGCTCTTTCCGGCAATCCTTCACCTAAGCCGGTGGTTCATCCTGGTCAGGAAAGACTGCGCCGAGGCAAATTACGAGCAAACAATGAAGTGCAATCTGCTGGCCTCCCTGGCCATGAATCTGTTCTTCAGTTTTCTGATCATCCACAATCACTTTCTGGCATGAGTTGCATGATCTCCATAGGAACATCGGTCCCTTCGTTCCGGGCAAAGCAAAGCGACATTCTTGGCTTTATGCAGGCAGCCTATGCCGACGAGCTTGCATCGCGTAAGCTGAAGGCTTTGTTCAAAGCCAGCGACATTGACTCCCGCCAGTCGGTGGTCCCCGATTTCCGGAACCGGAACGAGCCGGGCGCCCTGTTCGCTGCAGGAAGGACTCCCCAGGTAGATGAACGCCTCGGGCTGTTTAAGGAGAAGGCCCTGTACCTGGCCACCGAGGCGGTTTATGCAGCTTTCCGGAAGTTAAATACCAGCGCCGCAGAAATGGGGATCACCCACCTGATCACGGTTACCTGTACGGGACTGTATGCTCCGGGACTTGATACGGAACTGATCGGGCAACTTGGTCTCGGGAAAGATATCTTTCATGTGGCGGTTAATTTCATGGGCTGCAATGCCGCATTTCCCGCGCTGAAAATTGCCGGCATGATCACTCAAACCGATGAAAACGCGAAGGTGCTGGTGGTTTGCGTCGAACTGTGTACGCTGCATTTTCAGGCAAACACCGCGCCCGATCACCTTCTGTCGAATACCGTATTCAGCGACGGCGCTGCGGCGGCGATCGTGGTACCCCGAAGCTATGCCCGAAGGCGCCGGCTCAAAAATTTCATCCTGTCGGGCTTTTACTCGCAGTTGATCGACCAGGGGAAAAAGCTGATGGAATGGAACATCTCGCCCGTAAGTTTTGAGATGGTCCTGAACAGCCGCCTTCCCGATCTGATTGGCGCCCATATTGGCGATGTGCTCAAGGCTGCGGCCAAAAAACTGGGCACAGACCCAATGACATCCGCTCATTGGGCGGTGCATCCCGGCGGGAAAAAAATCCTCGACACCATCCGCGACCGCGTGGCAGTCGACTTTAAAAAGATGGAAAGCTCCTATCAGGTACTGCACGAGTACGGCAACATGTCTTCACCCACTATTCTGTTTGTGCTCGAAAGGATCATGGACGAAGCGGCAAAACCCGGCGAACTTATTTTTGTGCTCGGCTTCGGCCCCGGCATCAGTATGGATTCATCCCTTTTCAGTTATGAGTAAATTCAGACACCGTTCGGAACAGCCGGAATATTTGGATAAACCGGGCATTCCCCCTGATCTTCTCTGGCGGAACCTGCGGGAACTGGACTTCCTGAACCGGACCCTGGGCGGCCATGCCGCTACCTTGAAGGGGATCGCCGAACTGATGACCGACCGCCGCAAAACATGGTCGGTCACCGACCTCGGTTGCGGCAGCGGCGACAGCCTGAAACAGATTGCCCGGTGGGCCCGCAGGAACGGGTTTGCGGTCAGATTAACAGGAATAGACAACAAGCCCGATGCCATTGACTTTATGCGCAGGCATTGTGCTGAATTTCCGGAAATCAGCGGTATGGTCGGCGACTACCGGGATTATCCCGGCGACGAAGGTCCGGCCGATATCGTCATCTGCTCCCTGTTCTGCCATCATCTCCGCAAAAGGGAGCTGGCAGCTCTTTTCCATAAACTCCGCCTGCACACAACAACCGGCTTTATCATAAACGATCTGCAAAGGAGCCGGCCGGCGTACTTCGGGGCCAAACTGTTCACCATCCTGGCCGGGGGAAGCTCCCTTGCCCGGAACGATGGCCCCTTGTCGGTACTAAAGGGCTTCACCGCCCACGAACTTCGGTCGATGCTGAAAGAAGCGGGGATCGGCAGTTATTCCCTTTCACGGCGATGGGCCTTCCGGCTCCTTGTCACAGCCCGGCACTGATATGGAAAGCCCCTCTGTTGCCAAACGTTCACCCGTGCTCATTGCCGGTGCAGGGCCCGCAGGGCTGATGACGGGATGCCTGCTGAAAAAGTATGGCATCAGCTTCCGGATTCTGGATCAAAGAAAAACAGTGATGCCCAGCTCAGGGGCCCTGCTCGTTCACCTTCCTGCACTCGAACTGCTCGACAGCCTGGGGTTACTCGGCAATGCCCTCCATATGGGCGTTCCTGCAAAGCGGGTCGTTCTGACATCCGGCAGCAAATCACCGGTTCAACTTGAGCTGGGATACGCCGGGAACATTCCGCGTATGCTGATGCTTGAGCAGGGGAAAACAGAAAAACTGCTCGCTGACTTTCTTTTCGGTCAGGGGCAACAAGTGGAAAGGGAGAAAAAGATCACCGGGATTAAAGACGATGCCAATGGAATTACCGTAGAGATCCGCACCGGCGCCGGTTTCCGGGAAACCATCCGGACCCGTTTCCTGATAGCAGCCGATGGTGTGAACAGCCTGATCCGCGAAAAATACGCGATTGCTTTTCCCGGGAAAACGCATCCGTTCCGGCTCTGTCTGGCCGACTGCAGGGCGAATATCGGTTTGGGCTCCGGAGAGATTGGCTTTGTATTTACAAAAGATTTATCGGCCGGCTTTTTCCCGATCTCCGGAAACCGGTGGCGGATCGACCTGACAGCCCCTTTCAGCGGCCGGAAGATCACCTTTGCCGACCTCGGGTTTATGCTGCGGACAGTGGAAGTGGAAGCGGGCCATCCGGACTGGTTTTCCGTTTTCCGTTCGCACCGCGGTTGTGCCGCTTCCTTCCGTTCATCAAACTGTTTTCTGATCGGCGATGCCGCGCACGTATTCAGTCCCGTGGGCGCCAGAGGAATGAACACGGCCTGGGACGATGCCCGCAACCTGGCATGGAAGATCGCGCTGGCCGTCCGGGGCAAAGCCGCTGCTTCGCTCCTGGATTCCTATGAAGAAGAATGCAGACCGGTGGCTCTGAAAACCGGCCGGATCACCGACTGGTTTTTCATGATGATGGCTTCGCCGCGTTCTTCCCGGAAGTTCCTGAGGCTTTACCTGCTGCCCCGGGCAATCCGGCTGCTATCGGACAGCGCTTTTCTGCGTGAGTGGGTTTTCCGGAGGATCTCCGGGGCAACGATACACTATGGCGGCAGCAAGCAGAATACGCATGGACGCTTTCCGCGAAGGATGCCCCGCCCGGGTTCCCGCTGGCCGGTTGGCCGGATCCCTCTTCCACACGCGGGCTTCTTTCACCTGCTGATCTTCAGCAACGGGGAGGTTCCGCCCGCCTTTATGCAGGCGGTGGCCTCCTGGCGTGCATTTCTTCACTTCCGGCACCTGCCTCTGCAGAAACCGCCAGGCATGCAAAAGGAAGGATTTTACCTGGTCCGGCCCGATGGTTATATCACCTGCCGTTCAGACAGGCTCGAACCAGCTATCCTGACCGGCTCAATCAGCAAATTTGTAAAACCAGATGAGAGACCGCAGCGAAAAACGATTTGATTTCTGGCAAAAATGGCTTCTGTATTCCAGCCTTCTGTTTGCCGTCTTTGGGATCACCCTGGCTGTGTATGGCGATGCAGCCCTGTTCCGCCCCTACATTTCCCTGCTTGCCCGCACTTTCTGGCAGCAGGAGACCTTCCCTCCCGGCGCAGACGCGTTCCGCGCCCTGGCCTCCGGTCCACTGGGAGGAACCATTGCCTGTGCCTACATCCTTCTGGCCTTTCTGGCCGCCCACCCATTCAAAAAGCGGGAACGTTGGGCCAGAAACGCCATCATCTTTGCTTTCGGGATCTGGTTTATCCTCGACACCGCCGTCTGCCTGTACTACCAGATCTGGATCCAGGCGCTGGGCATCAACCTGTTTTCATTCCTTCAGAAAGCGCTTCCGCTGGCCTTCACCTGGAACGACTTTAAACATCCTCCGGCCCCGCATGTGAACCAGTAAAACCGGAGCTGTTGCGCTTTTTTACCAGGCCGATGCGGCATCAAGCTCTTCTATGTCGCCGGGGCTCAGGCTCAATTCAGCGGCTTCGGTAAAAGCTTTCAGCTGGCTGCTGCTGGTCACGCTGGCCACCGGAGCAGTGATCACCGACTTGTGGATCTGCCAGGCAAGCGCAACGGCCGCAAGCAAAACCTTGTGTTTCCCGGCTACTTCCTCCATCGACGCGAGAATCCGCCCGCCCCGTTCGTTCAGGTATTTTTTCACTGCCGGTCCCCGCGCGCTCTTCCCCAGATCGGCCTCCGAACGGTACTTTCCGCTGAGAAAACCACTGGCGAGCGGATAATACGTGATCACCCCCAGGCTTTCCCGCTCGCAAAGCGGGGCCAACTCCTGCTCAAAATAGCGGCGTTCGGCCAGACTGTATTCCGGCTGCAGCACCTGGTACTTTGGGAGGGCAGCCTTCTTTGCCGCGTTCAGTGACTCCTCCAGACGGGACGGGGAAATATTCGACGCACCGATATAACGCACTTTCCCCGCGGCAATCAGCTTCTGATAAGCAGCCAGCGTCTCCTCCACGGGCGTCCGTTCATCATCCCTGTGAGTGAGATAAAGATCGATGTAATCGGTTTGCAGCCGCCTCAGCGAATTTTCGGCTTCCCGGAGGATCTGCTTTTCTGAAATATCCACCACTCCCTTTCCGACGGCCGAGCCGACTTTGGTGATCAGTACCACCTTGTCGCGGTCTCCCCATTTTTTGAGCCATTTTCCAATGATGGTTTCCGATTCGCCGCCCACATTCCCTTCAGCCCAGTATGAATAACTGTTGGCCGTATCGATGGTTCTGAAACCCAGATCAAATGCTTCGTCGAGAATGGCGATTGACTTTTTCCCGTCCAGTGTCCAGCCGAACACGTTCCCTCCCACCACGACCGGCGCAGTGATCAGCTCGGTATTTCCTAAGTTCCGGTATATCATGTTGTCATTTTTTTTACAAACCAATCTCCGGCATGCTGCCGGTTTTCTCCGCTTTTCAAAAGCTGTAGCGCAGCTTCATTCCGCCGTACCAGTTTCGGGGCATCCCCGGATAATAATACCTGGGTTCGGCACCGCCAACCCCGGTTGCATTGATCAGCACCGATGAAGCATATTTTTCATCGGTCAGGTTGTTGAGGCCTGCGCTCGCTTCGACCGAGAAACGGCGGGTAATGTTTTTCGCGTACACCGCCTTCAGATGAAGCAGGCTGTAAGGCTCACTGTACAGGCTATTGGCATCATTCATCGGGATCTTTCCCGTATGTTCAAAAACAGGATACAGTGAAAGGCCGCTCTGGTGCGTTATCCGAACGCCCGCACTGATCCTTTCGCCGGGCACACCGGTCAGCTCATTGCCCGAATAATCATTCTCCCCGTCCACAAAATTAACAAATTCATGAAAGTTGAACGAGGCCTGCAGGTAAGGATCCACCGACAATCCTCCGGAAAAGGGCATGTGGTAATTGAGCGCAAGCTCGATGCCGCGGTGCCTGGTTTTCCCGGCATTCATGCCGATATATTCATCTTCGCCGGTTCGTCTGGCCACCAGTAATCCGCGGATCCGCATCAGGTAGGCGGCCAGGTCGAGCTGAAGCCGGTCGTCGAAAAAGGCCATTCTGCTTCCCAACTCATAGTTCCAGCCTCTTTCCGGATCAATCTCCGGGTTCAGCACCCCCTCAGGCGTAAGCGTTTCCTCCAGACCGGGATAGTTAAAGCCGTTACTCAGGTTACCGTACAGGAACTGTCCGGGACGGAAACGCCAGCGAAGGCTCAGGTTCGGCGCCAGTACCGGGTCAAAGCTACGGTCGGCGCTCTTTCCGTCCGGGCCGGGATTGATCCGGTCACGATAATCATAGGCCGTTTTGTTCAGATTCAGCCCGGCCTGCGCATGCAGGTTTTCCGTAAGAGGAACCTGCCACGAAACAAACACATTGAAATAATCGCGGAACTCCCTGTTGCGGCTGATCAGCTCCCCTTCCAGGCTGCCCTTTCCGTCATTCTGCCGGTAAAGGTTTTCATTCGTTTCCCAGTTATACTGGTCAGCGTACCATTCGCCCCCGAAGTGAAACTCACTTGTCCCCGCCCCCAGGGCGAGCGTTTTTGAAAACACGGTCCTGACGCCATAGCCATCGGTATTCTCGCTCAGAATATTGAACGGACGCGGCTCATAATGATCGCCGGTGCTGACAAAAAAGCTGGTGGTATTTTTAAAGCCCTTCGTGTAGCTTCGCGAGTAGCTTAAGGCAGCAAGCGTCTGGCTGTCATCTTCGTACCCCCGGGCAGCTTTCCAGTTGGCCGCCGCCTGCGAAGGATCTTCTTCAAACGCCGTCCGTCCGATCGAACTGGCAATACGCGCAAAATAATTGCTGTGACGAACGAAAACAGAAATCACTGACTGCCGGTCGGCATTTACCGCAGCACTCAGCAGCCATCCGTTCCTGTTGTAGGCGCTGTTTTCCCTGAAGCCGTCCGTTTGAAGATGGTGAACCTGCATGTGAAGGCTGACCCGCTCATCTGCATATCCGCCCGTCGTGCTGTTTTTAAACAAACCAAAGGAACCAAGGGTAAAGCTGCTCTTCAGGGTCCGCTCTCCCGGACGCGGCACCGGCGAATTCATCAAAATGGTACCGCCCAGGTTGGTGCCGAAAGCCGTCGCTTTCGGTCCTTTGATCAGCTCAATGCTTTCCATGTCTTCCGGATCATACACATCGATGGATGTTTCGCCCGTTCCGCTGGTGACGGGAATGCCGTTAAAATAGGCCCTGATTTTATTTGTTCCGTAGAGCGTCCGGGAGCCAATGCCACGAATCGTGATCCGGTTGGTGTTAATGGCCCCGCTTTGAATGTACACCCCGGGAAGCTGGTTCAGCGCATCGGTCAGGGTAGCCGGACTGAATGGTGCAAGCTGAGCGGGCGTGATGACCTGCCCCGGAATGATCACCCTGCTCTTCCGGATATGTTCCGATAAGACGACCACCTCTTCCACCCTGAACGTATCGGGATACTGACTGTCGTCGTGTGCCGGAGAAACCTGTCCCTTCGCCGGTTTTCCTTCTTCCGCACGAAGGGTGCCGCCTAAAAAGGAAAAAACGAAAATCAGCGAAAAAATACAGATTGCCTTCTTCCGGCGGAAACTCTTTATATGCATGCGTAAATAATTTGTTTTAACCTGCCCATGGCTATTCATCAGAATCTGAATGCACATTTGTTTGTTCTATAATCTACAACCGAACAAAGAACGAGTTTAGTGTCACTGATGTTTAGTTTTTTGTATTTTTTTTTGAGTCTGTTGCAAATTCGGATAGAAATTATTTACTTTGCATTTCAAAGTACTTTAAAAATGGAACAGGCGGAATCTTACTTAACCGAGATCAGGGAGATCAGAAAGATCATGGAGCAGTCGAGCCGTTTTCTTTCGCTGAGCGGCTTATCAGGAATTCTGACCGGCTTGTACGGGCTGGCAGGCGCATGGATTGCCTGGAGGATAATTGGCTTCCGGGAAGGAGTGTTTCAGGATGCGGAGCAAAAAGTGGCGGGACTGCTCCTTTTGGGGACCCTTGTGCTGGCACTGGCTCTGTCGACCGTACTTTGGCTCACCTACCGGAAGGCCCGGCGGCAGGGCCTGAAGTTTTGGAACCCGGGTTCCCGGCTCCTGTGCCTGCATCTGGCGTTACCGCTGGGCAGCGGGGGAATCCTGATCCTGATCTTTGCCGCACAGGGGTTCTACTCCATCATTGCGCCATTATGCCTGGTTTTCTATGGGCTCGCCCTGGTGAATGCGGCCCGGTACACGCGCCGGGAGATTTTTTTCATGGGACTTTTCGAAACGGGTCTGGGTATCCTGGCGGACCTGCTCCCGGAATGGGGACTGATTTTTTGGGCAGCCGGTTTCGGCCTGATCCATCTGATATATGGCACTGTGATGTATTTCAGGTACGAACGTCGTCCGTCAATGGAGTGAATGAACATGAAAGAACTGCTGAAAAAACTCGACAAAGCTTTTGAGAACAAGATCCG
>JBFXKJ010000030.1:0-27321 GCA_050173895.1 Mangrovibacterium sp.
CTCATTTTCGCCTTACTGGCTGCTGCCGCAGTAACGATCGCTTCGCTGACTATCGGAAGGGAAATTTACGGGTCATAGGAGTACACTTTCTTATCGTTCGCGATCATCAATCTTTCCGGCTACCTTTTTTTCATCCTGATGCCCGTGGAGCTCGCCTTTATTTACTATCTGCAAACCGATCTGAACATGATCCTTCTCAACCTAATCGCCATCGGGACCGCCTTGTTCTCGCAGGGGATTGATTATTATATAGGCCGCTCTTTCAGTAAACAGATCATCGACCGGCTCATCGGCCGGCAGCGCTACGAGAAGGCGGCGCAGGAAATCCGGAGGTACGGCAACATTGCTATTTTTTTCTTTAATCTGCTCCCCTTATCATCGCCCGTGATCCTGCTGGCCGCGGGTATGCTGAAGCACCGGTTGAAAGAAGCTTTTTTGTACAGCCTGGCAGGTCTCTTACTCAAATACCTGCTCATGACCCTGATCTTTGGCTAAAGCCTGCCGGGAAATGAAGTGTTCACCTGTTCAAGCAAGATGTGTTTACAGCATTTCCGCCTCGAGGAGTAATTCTTCCATTTCAAGCTGAACGTCCAGTGCTGCCGCTCTGGCCTTCTCTGCAAAATCGCTGCCGTCGGAAGCATAAATGATGGCCCTGGACGAATTAACCAGCAATCCGCAACGGCTGTTCATTCCGTAGCGAGCGACCTCCTGAAGGCTTCCTCCCTGCGCACCGACACCGGGAACGAGCAAAAAATGGTCGGGGACAAGTTCGCGGATCTCTTCCAGTTTTTGAGCCTGGGTTGCACCAACCACGTACATCATCTGATCGGCACTGCCCCATTTTTGAGAGGTTTTCAGGACCGACTCAAACAACAAGCCGCCCGTTTCATCCCGGAAAAACTGAAAGTCGGCCGCGCCCTTGTTGGAGGTCAGGGCAAGCACGATCACCCAACGGTCCAGGTATGTCATAAATGGCTTTACAGAATCCTCTCCCATGTAGGGAGCCACCGTCACTGCATCGAAATCCATATGATCAAAAAAAGCGCGCGCATAAAGACTGGAGGTATTGCCAATATCTCCGCGCTTGGCGTCGGCAATGACAAACTGATCGGGATACTTTTCCCGAATATAGCTTACCGTTTTTTCAAGGCTGACCCAACCGGCAACACCAAGACTTTCATAGAAAGCCAAATTAGGCTTGTATGCCACACACAAATCCTGCGTCGCATCAATAATCTCTTTGTTAAATGCAAATACCGGATCAGAAGTTTCCTTTAGGAACGATGGGATTTTCATCAGGTCGGTATCCAAACCGACGCATAAAAAGCTCCTTTTTTTTCTGATCTGCTCAAAAAGTTGTTCACGGTTCATTGAATATCGTCGTAAGTTATCAAGTCAAAAAATCAGATTTCGGCCTCCTTCAGTTTTTCCGCATTTTCTTCCACCTGCAGTTTTCCGATCACCTCATCCAGATCGCCGTTAATAATCGCCTGCAAATTATAAAGGGTCAGGTTGATCCGGTGATCAGTCACCCGACCCTGCGGCCAGTTATAGGTCCTGATCTTTGCCGAACGGTCGCCTGTGGAGACCATTGTTTTTCGTTTCGACGCGATTTCATCGATATACTTCTGATACTCCATGTTATAAATGCGGGTACGCAGTTCGGTCATTGCTTTGGCCAGGTTCTTGAGCTGCGACTTCTCGTCCTGGCAGGTCACCACAATACCCGTTGGGATATGGGTGAGCCGGATGGCCGAGTAGGTCGTATTCACCGACTGGCCGCCGGGCCCGGAAGAGCAGTAGGTATCTTTCCGGATATCGCTTTCCTTCAGATCAACATCGAACTCCTCGGCTTCGGGTAAGACCGCCACCGACGCTGCGGAAGTGTGCACCCGGCCCTGGGTCTCTGTCTGCGGCACCCGCTGTACCCGGTGAACACCCGATTCATACTTGAGGATGCCATACACATTTTCGCCCGATACCTTGGCTACGATTTCCTTGTATCCTCCTGAGGCGCCCTCGCTCACATGCGTCACTTCCATCTTCCAGCCCCTGCGTTCGCAATACTTGGAATACATCCGGAACAGGTCACCGGCAAAAAGGCTGGCCTCATCACCGCCGGTACCGGCACGAACTTCCAGAATGGCATTCTTGCCGTCTTCCGGGTCGGCCGGGACAAGCAACAATTTAATCTCCTTTTCCTTCTCCGGGATCAGCGCCTCGCTCTGCTCGATCTCTTCGCGCGCCATCTCCCGGATATCCGGATCGGCTTCCTCCGCCAGCATTTGCTTCCCCGATTCAATATTGCCGAGCAGGTTCCGGTATTCCCTGAAGGCCTGAACGAGCGCCTCCAGCCGGCGGTATTCCTGATTCAACTTGACATAGCGCTTCATATCACTCATCACCGAAGGATCGGTTATTTGCTGCGCCACCTCCTCAAAGCGGTATTTAATCGGCGTATATTTTTCTGCTAATGAATAATCTGCCATATTGTTTCATCTTTCATTCCTGCGAAAGCAGGAATCTGTTCCTGTCATTTTCATTCCTGCGAAAGCAGGTATCTGTTTCTGTCATTTTTATTCCCGCTTTCGCGGGAATGAAATTACGCTAGTATTCAAACGTTCCGAATTCTGAACGGATAATCAGTTTTTTACCATCAAAAGGTTCCACCCGGCCCACAACGCGTGCATCAATATGAAAAGATTGTGAAATTTCAATGAGGGCTCCGGCCAGTTCGGGCTCCACATAAATTTCCATCCGGTGTCCCATATTGAAAACCTTGTACATTTCCTGCCAGCTGGTTTTTGATTCTTCCTGAATCATTCTGAACAAGGGGGGCACCGGGACGAGATTGTCTTTCATCACCCTGACCTGATCGACGAAGTTCATCACCTTGGTCTGTGCCCCGCCCGAGCAATGGATCAGCCCGTGGATCCGGCCACGGTATTCATCCAACATGCGTTTAATCACCGGCGCATAGGTCCGTGTTGGTGAAAGCACGAGCTTACCGGCGTTCACGTTCAGCCCTTCCACGGCTGCCGTAAGGTCCCTGCTCCCTGCATAAACCAGGTTGGAGGGAATCTCCGGATCAAAACTTTCCGGATATTTTTCTGCCAGGTAAGCAGAAAAAACATCATGCCTGGCCGAAGTGAGCCCGTTGCTGCCCATTCCTCCGTTATACTCTTTTTCGTAGGAAGCCTGCCCAAAAGAGGCCAGCCCCACAATCACGTCACCCGCACGGATCCCGTCGGCCGAAATGACCTCATCCCGTTTCATGCGACAGGTGACCGTTGAATCGACAATGATGGTTCGCACCAGATCGCCTACGTCGGCCGTTTCCCCGCCTGTGGGATAAATTCCGACGCCCAGGGCCTGTAATTCCCTGCACAGTTCGTCTGTTCCATTGATAATGGCCGCGATGACCTCTCCGGGGATCTTGTTCTTGTTGCGCCCGATAGTCGACGACAACAGGATATTGTCGGTGGCCCCGACACACAGCAGGTCGTCGAGGTTCATCACGATGGCATCCCGGGCAATTCCCTTCCATACGGAAAGATCGCCGGTTTCCTTCCAGTACAGGTAGGCCAGGGACGACTTGGTGCCTGCGCCGTCGGCATGCATCACGTTGCACCAGGCGGGATCACCCCCCAAAATGTCCGGGATAATCTTACAGAAAGCCTTCGGGAACAGCCCTTTGTCAATGTTCCTGATGGCCTGATGGACATCTTCCTTCGAAGCTGAAACGCCCCGCGCCATATACCTGCTGTCGTTCATATCACTCCTTGCAAATTGAGCCACAAAGTTAATATTTTTGTTTCACTTTACAGCTTGCTACGCTGACCCGATCTCTTGTTAAATTCTCAAACCGGAAGGAACAAGTTTGGCCCGGTATGGCAAAACAAATACCTGGTTTATTCGCACGACTATGATCTGTTCAATGTGCCGGCTGCCTTAAAGAAGGTCACCAGGCCCTGAAAGGCGCAAAAACGCCCATCCGAAAAAAGACGGGTGCTGCCTGCAGCGATCGTTAAATCAGGTATTGAAACAGGTCGGGCTTTTCATTCATATATTCATAGATAAATCCGTGCTCCCTCATCCGCATGAGCAGTCCCTCGAGATCTTTTTTATCACTGAGTTCGATGCCTACAAATGCGGGGCCTTTTTCCCTGTTGTTCTTTTTGGTGTAGCCAAAGTGGGTAATATCATCGCCCTCTCCCAGCACCTTGTCGACAAACAGGCGCAGGGCGCCGGCCCGCTGAGGGAAGCGGATAATAAAATAATGCTTCAGCCCTTCAAAAAGCAGGGAACGCTCCTTGATCTCTTCGGTGCGGGTAATATCGTTGTTACTTCCCGAAACAATGCAGACTACATTTTTCCCCCTGATCTGGTCTGCATAATAATCCAGCGCAGCAATGGAGAGCGCCCCGGCCGGCTCCACCACGATGGCGTCACGGTTATAGAGCTCAAGGATTTTGGTACAAACCCGCCCTTCCGGGACAAGCACAATGTCGTCGATCACTTTTCTGCCGATTTCAAAAGGAAGGTCGCCCACCCGCTGTACAGCAGCGCCATCAACGAATTTGTCGATCTCTGCCAGGGTAACCGCCTCCCCGGCCTCGAGCGAACGCTTCATGGAAGGAGCTCCCGCCGGTTCCACGCCGATAATTTTTGTTTGGGGGCTTACCTGTCTGAAATAACTGCCCACTCCCGAGATCAGCCCGCCGCCGCCAACCGGAACAAACACATAGTCGATCGGGAAGGCAGACGACTGAATGATCTCAAGGGCAACGGTCGCCTGCCCTTCGATGATCACCGGATCGTCGAAGGGATGAATGAAAACCCGGCCGCTTTCCTGACAATCTTTCACGGCCTCCCGGCTGGCATCATCGTAGGTATCGCCCGTCAGCACGACTTCCACAAACTGCTTCCCGAACATCTTTACCTGGCTGATCTTTTGCCGCGGTGTAGTGGTCGGCATGTAGATTTTCCCGTTCACCCCCAGTCTGAAACAGGAATAGGCAACACCCTGCGCATGATTTCCTGCGCTTGCGCAAATAACTCCTTTTCCGCGCTCCTCGTCGGTCAGACTTCTCATTTTATGATAGGCCCCGCGGATCTTATACGAACGGACAACCTGCAGGTCCTCCCGTTTCAGCATCACATTGGCTGCATACTGTTCCGAGAGGTTCAGGTTAGCCGCAAGGGGTGTGGTAGTCAGGATTTCGTTCAGCGTTAGTTTTGCTCTGTTTATCGCCTCCAGCGAAGGAAAATACGCCTTCCCCGTTTCTCTTCTGTCTGTCATTTCACTCAACTAATTTCCTGCAAAAATACCGTTTAAACGTTCCGGATGTATCTCCGTGGCCCGAATTCCCCAAAAAGAGGCGAAAACTTCATCCGGATTAAGGGCACCACCCTTTTTACCGGATAAACAACAACTCCCGGTATTTGGGCAGGGGCCATAAATTGTTATCCACACTTAGCTCCAGTTTGTCAATATGCGAACGGATGTCGTCAAGGAACGGGCTCACCCATTCTTCATAGGCCCTTGCCTTCTCGGCGCTGCTTTGAATTACATTTGCCCGTTTGCGGGCTTCAGTCATCTCGAAAACTTTTATTTTAATCGAAGTAATATGCCCTTCAATTTCCCGGATCAGGCTCAGGCGTTCTTCCGACAATAATTTAAAGTCTTCAACAGGGAAGACATCCTTCAGGTTTTTCACATTGGTGAGCAGCCGGGTCTCGTATTCCATCGCCGTGGGAACGATATGGTTCATGGCCAGATCGCCCAACACACGTGATTCGATCTGAACTTTTCGTGTAAATTTCTCATATTCCACTTCTGCCCGGCTTTCCAGTTCCTTGGGTGTCATCACCTCCTGCTCTGAAAACAGACGGATGCTTTCCTTTTTCAAATAGGCAGAAACGGCCTTCGGTACGCTGGTGACATTCGAGAGGCCCCTTTTCCTGGCTTCCTTCACCCATTCGGCACTGTACCCGTTGCCATCAAAACAGATGGGTTTGCACTCGATGATGAGCCGCTTGAGTACCTGAAAGATGGCTTCATCCTTTTTAGCCCCCTTTTCGATGAGTTGATCAACCTCTTTTCTGAACTTCCCAAGCTGGGCTGCCATGGCCGTGTTCAGGCTGATCAGGGCCGCCGCGCAGTTAGCCGAAGAACCCACTGCCCGGAATTCAAAACGATTTCCGGAAAAGGCGAAGGGCGAGGTACGGTTCCGGTCGGTATTGTCCAGAATGATCTCCGGAATGCGGCCGATATTCAGTTTCAGTGCCGTTTTTTCATCGGGTGTCATTTTTCGTTCAACTACGGCTTCTTCCATCAGGGCGAGCATTTTACTGACTTCCGACCCGAGGAAAACGGAGAAGATCGAAGGCGGCGCCTCATTGGCGCCCAGCCGATGGGCATTGCTGGCCGATGAAATACTTGCCCGCAGCAAGTCCTGATGATCGTATACCGTTTTGAGCGTATTGACGATGAAGGTCAAAAAACGCAGGTTATTCTTGGGATTCTTCCCGGGTGAAAACAGGTTTACCCCATCGTCCGAACGCAGCGACCAGTTCAGGTGCTTGCCTGATCCGTTGATGCCGGCAAAGGGTTTCTCATGGAAAAGCACTTTGAACCGGTGACGGCGGGCGATCTTTTTCATGATGTCCATCAACAACTGATTATGGTCGTTGGCCAGGTTTGCCTCCTCAAACAGCGGAACAAATTCAAACTGATTGGGAGCCACCTCATTGTGCCTGGTTTTGACCGGAATACCCAGCTTGTAGGCTTCATTCTCCAGATCTTCCATAAACCGGTACACGCGGGTGGGAATCGAACTGAAGTAATGATCATCGAGTTGCTGGTCCTTCGCCGATGCGTGTCCCATCAGGGTGCGGCCGGTGAGCATCAGGTCAGGACGCGAAGCGTACAGCGCCCGGTCTACCAGAAAATATTCCTGCTCGCAGCCCAGGTTTACCTGAACGCGGGTCACATTCTTGTCAAAATACTGGCAAACCGCCGCTGCCGCCTTATCGATCGCGTTCAGCGAACGCAGCAAGGGCGTCTTATAATCAAGCGCCTCCCCGGTGTATGAGATGAAAATAGTCGGGATACAGAGCGTCCCGTCAACGATAAAAGCCGGAGAGGAAACATCCCATGCCGTATAACCCCGGGCCTCAAAAGTCTGACGGATCCCGCCGCTGGGAAAGGAAGACGCATCGGGTTCCTGCTGCGCGAGCATCTTACCTGAAAAATCTTCCACCACGCTCCCGTTTTCGCTGAACACAATAAACGCGTCATGCTTCTCAGCGGTCCCGTCGGTCAACGGATGAAACCAGTGCGTATAATGGGTCGCCCCGTTTTCAGTTGCCCAGGCCTTCATGCCCTGTGCCACCTGATCCGCCATTTTCCGGTCGACCGGCACCCCGTTATCGACGGCATCGCATACGGCAGCATAGGCCTCACGCGATAGATATTTCTTCATCTTCGGCCGGTCAAACACATTCACCCCGAAAAAATCGGAGGTCAGGTGGCTTTCCCGTTTCACAGGCAGTGGTTCCCGCGACAAGACATCCTGGAGCGCTTTAAATCTGAATTCAGGCATAGCAGTAAGTTTTCGTTTCTAATCAGCATGAAACAACAAAAATATAGTTTTTTACGCATCGATTTTCCCTTTCTTAAGCCGATTTTATCCACACCCCCTTTTTATACCACCTGTGCACCGATTTTTTTGCAAAACATACAAAGAGACCTCGTTTTTTTCGCCTTCTGCTAAAAAATCAATTCCCGGGGAATGTATGGAATGAGAAAACAAAACTGTATATTTCCACAAGTTTCCCGCGCGTCGCATGACGGACGCCGGATGAACATCAACAAAAAAATCGGACGCCAATGGAACTGAAAGAAATTATCAAGCGGATTGAACAGTCCGGTCACCGGAAAGTAAAATATGCGGTTTGCGATATTGACGGCATTTTAAGGTCAAAGATCATCCACCGGGATAAATTTATCAGTATTGCACGGGAAGGCACCGGCTTTTGCGATGTGATCTATGGCTGGGATGCGCAGGATGCCTGTTACGACAATGCGGCACTGACCGGATGGCATACCGGCTACCCCGACCGGAAAGCCACCCTCGATCTGTCTACCTTCCGGAACATTCCCTGGGAAAATGAGATGCCTTATTTCCTGGCCGATTTCAGTCAGGAGGAGAGCGGAAAGGTTCCCTGTCCCCGAACCTTGTTAAAAAAGATCAGTGCGGAATCCGATGACATGGGCTTCCGGACATTGTTCGCCCATGAATATGAATGGTTTAACTTTACCGGCACCCCGGCTCAGCTTGCCGCGTCGGACTACAGGGACCTGACGCCGATCAGCCCGGGCATGTTTGGATATTCCCAGACCCGCCCGGTACTGTATCGCGACTATTATCATGAGCTGTTTGATTTCCTGGAAAAATTCAGCGTCCCCGTCGAATCGTTTCACACGGAGACCGGGCCGGGAGTTTATGAAGCTTCCCTGCGTTACACCGAACTCCCTGAAGCCGCCGACCGGTCAGTCCTTTTCAAATCAGCGGTGAAGGAAATTGCTTACCGCCATGGCATTGTGGCAACATTTATGGCCAAATGGCATGAAAACCTGCCGGGAAGCGGCGGGCATATCCACCAAAGCCTGCAGAGCAAGGAAACCGGAGAAAACCTGTTCCGGCTTAACAGCCATACCGGGGTGATGAGCGATCTGCTGGAGCAATACCTGGCCGGGCAGTTGTTATGTCTCCCCGAGATCATGCCCATGTACGCGCCAACCATCAACAGTTACAAACGGCTGCGACTGGGAGCCTGGGCCCCGACATCGGTTACCTGGGGCCACGATAACCGGACAGCAGCGATCCGGCTCGTTGGCAGTGATGAATCGGCCAGGCTGGAGATGCGTGTGCCGGGAGCCGACTGCAATCCTTATCTGGCGATGGCGGCTTCACTGGCCTCGGGCCTCTACGGGATCAAAAACAAACTGAAACTGCAGGTCCCCGAAACGATCGGCAATGCCTATGAACAGGCCGGCGCCGTCAAACTTCCTGCCAGCCTGGCCGAAGCCGCTGCAAGCATGCGGAACTCCGCCCTTGCCCGTGAGTTGTTCGGAGATTCATTTGTAGACCATTTCACCGGCACCCGAGAGTGGGAATGCCGTGAATTTGCCCGCTCCGTTACCTCCTGGGAGCTGAAACGATATCTGGAGATCATCTGAACAGGCGTGTTTTGTCCCGTTCCGCAACGGCCGGCGAAACCAAAACTGCGGCAGCCCCGCTTTTGAGCTACCGAAAAAAAGCCTACTTTTGAGCACGACAGACAGTTGAGTTATGATGCAGACGCTGGATTATTATCAGATCATCAGGCAAGCCTGGGAAGAATTCGATGACAGACATAAAATAAAGGGGATCTATGATGTCAGTGCCCATGTTTCGACCAATCAGGTGTACAAGGTATCCTTTTTCGACAGGAAACCCGTTTTCGCCAAATTGTCCGACTACGGCCGCTTTGATCATTTTAAGGAAGATCACATCATTATCAATAACCTGGCCAATAATCTGGAGGAGCCTTACGAGAACTTTCTGGCCCGTTCGCTCGTGAAACGAAATGAACTGTTCATTTACCGCTATTATCAGCAAAAACATTCGGCCTGGGTGGTATTTTACAATCCCATCAAGGTAAAACTCAAACTGCCCCGAAGGCTCGGCGAAAAGCATATTAAAAAAATGGGAAGGGAACTGGCCCGCTTTCACCGGGCCTGCTCAAACGTGAGCCACCAGCTCCCTATCGCCTCCAAAAGCCTGTTCACCGATATCCATCAGCTGATCCGGAACATCAACGAGGATAAGCTGATCGAAACCAGGGAACACAAAAAAATGATCCTGGAACAGTGCGACATCTTCCTGAATAACGCCGACCGGGTTAATTACCTGACCGACATGGAGAATATCCCTGTTTTTGTGGATTGGAACATTGGTAATTTTTCCATCACCAACGAAGGCAAGTTTTACTCCCGGTGGGACTACGACTGGTTTCGCCAGGCAAACCGGGTAATGGATTTTTACTTTTTTTCCCGTGTGGTTTCAGATGTGGGCGATCGCACCGTTTTCAGCTATCTGATCGATCCGCTGATGGAAGACCGGTTTATCATGTTCCTGAAGGAATATCACCGGATCTACCCGCTCACGGAACCGGAAGTCAGAATGATCCGGGAAATTTACCGTTTCTTCATTCTGAATTACGTCATTAAAGACGGCGCTTATTTCTTCCGCGAAGCCTATGCGCGAAAACTGCAGAAAGAGGCCTATGATGCTTATCTTCCTGCCATTGACACGAATTACCAGGTCGACAAGCTGCTGAAAGCGCTGAAGCTTTAGCTTTCAGGCAGCTCCTTCGATCAGCATAAACATCGATAAAAGCAAGCAAGATGAGGATCACTGAGTTTAAAAGCATCGTCACCAATTACAAAACAGTCTTTTTTGATGCGTTTGGTGTGATCAAGAATCACAAAGGAATCATTCCGGGAGTTGAGAAGACCTTTGATTTTCTGGATGCGCAGGGTATTAACTACTTTATCCTGACCAACGATGCCTCCCGAAGCCCCGAAGCACTGACCCGGACTTATGTGCAGGCGGGGATCAGCAGTATCACCCCTGAAAAGATCATCTCTTCGGGCATGCTTGCCCGGGATTGGCTCAGCCTGAAGATCAAACACGGAACGATTGTTTACATCGGAACACCTGAATCCGCACATTATATTCAAACCGCCGGACTGGAAACCATCCCGGTGGGAGAAATCGACCCCGACGATCTGGACCAGGTCGAAGGCGTGGCTTTTCTGGACGATGAAGGCTTCGACTGGACACGGGACCTGAATAAGGTGATTAACCTGCTCAGGAGAAAAAATATGCCGGTCATCGTTGCCAATACCGATATTAACTACCCGGTCAGCAAAAATGACGTGGCCATCGCCATCGGAAGCCTTTCCAAAATGGTGGAGGAAGTGCTGGGAAAACATTTTATCCGCTTCGGAAAACCCGATGCCCACATGTTCATGTACGGATATGAAAAAGCCTGCGAAATTAAACCCGTGAAGCGCGATGAAATCCTGATGGTCGGCGATACGCTCTTAACCGATATTATCGGCGGAAATAAGTTCGGGATCGACACGGCGCTCGTACTCTCCGGGAACACCCTGCCTGAAATGGCCCAGGTGCGCATCTCCACCCTGGGCATCATTCCCAACTATGTCTGTAAAAACGTGCTGATCGACGGCAATTACTAAGCATTTGAAGGATTACCCGCCGGCAGAACCCTTCCGGCTGAATACCACCGCCACCCAAACAAAAAGCTGCCGGGATTTCCGGCAGCTCGCGATTTTCTATAGAGAAGGGCTTGAGAAAGATTCAATTATTTGGTCACCGCTCCGTGAACAGTCTTGATGATAATGGCCGCCACTTTGTACGGATCAGCATTCGACGCAGGCCTTCTGTCCTCCAGCCGCCCTTTCCAACCATCCTCAACGGTTCCAACAGGAATACGGATCGACGCCCCCCTGTTCGAAACACCATAGCTGAAATCATGGATCGATGCTGTTTCATGCCTCCCTGTCAGGCGCATTTCATTGTGAGCACCGTATACGGCAATATGCTCCCCGATGTGCTTGCCAAACTCCTCGCAAATGGCAGTGAATACCTTTTCGTCGCCGCAGGTTCTCATCAGCCCGTTGGAGAAGTTGGCGTGCATCCCGGATCCGTTCCAGTCAACCTCTGTGCCCAGCGGCTTCGGATGCCATTCAACGTACACTCCGTATTTTTCGGCCGTCCTTTCCATCAGGTAGCGGGCAACCCAGATCTGATCACCTGCATCACGGGCTCCCTTGGCAAAGATCTGGAATTCCCATTGTCCGGCAGCAACTTCCGCATTGATACCTTCAATATTCAGGCCGGCGTCAATACACAAATCAAAGTGCTCCTCAACAATGTCGCGGCCAAAGGCACTTTTTGAGCCCACCCCGCAATAATAGGGGCCCTGTGGCCGCGGATAACCCCCCTTGGGAAAGCCCAGCGGCATATTCGTTTCTGCATCATAGAGGAAATACTCCTGCTCAAAACCAAACCAAAAATCCTCATCCTCTTCCATGATCGTTGCACGACCATTCGAGGAGTGCGGAGTTCCATCCGCATTCAGAACTTCAGTCATCACCAGGTAAGCCGCTTTCCGGTCAGGATCCGGATAAATCGCCACAGGCTTCAGCAAAAGGTCCGAGCTTCCTCCTTCTGCCTGTTGGGTGGAAGATCCGTCGAATGACCAGATCGGACAATCTTCCAATTTCCCGCTGAAATCTTTTGCAATCCGGGTTTTTGACCTGAGCCCCTGGGTCGGTTTATATCCATCCAGCCAGATGTACTCCAATTTAGTTTTCATGTTTTTTATTTTTTAAGTTGATATTTTAATCTTTTTCCCCTTTGGACCGGCAAGATTAGAAAAATCTTTGTCATTTTGGTCATTTTGCTACTTTATAAAGATATTCATCTTTGTTTTTACAGATATGAATGTAAAAATAGAACAGTTTGGCAAACTTCTGAATAGCAAAAGAACATTTAGAAAAAACTTAATATAAAATTTACAAATAGCAGCATTTTTTTAATCGCTCCCTTCACAAAAATAGGGGGTTCTTTCAAAAAACTATATCTTTTTGCATAAAAGATAACAAATAGAAGCATACCTTCATTTTGAAAACAGTCATTATTATTGTCTATCCCTTCTTTATTAATACCTCCTCACAGTGCAGCAACGAACAAAAAAAAGCCACCCGGTTTTTCCGGATGGCTGATTTATAAAAAATATCGAAAAAATTAACTGATGATCTGAAATCCAGAGTAAGGTGCCAGCACCTCGGGTATTCTGATGCCATCTGCGGTCTGGTTATTTTCGAGCAGGGCTGCAACAATTCTTGGCAATGCAAGCGCGCTTCCGTTTAAGGTATGGGCAACAAGCGGTTTCCTGGTCTGTTCATCGCGGAACCGCAGTTTCAGCCGGTTTGCCTGGAATGCTTCGAAGTTGGAAACCGAGCTGACTTCCAGCCATTTTTCCTGTGCAGCCGAATAGACCTCAAAATCATAGGTCAGGGCCGAGGTGAAACTCATGTCGCCTCCGCACAGGCGCACGATCCGGTAAGGCAGTTCCAGTTTTTTTACAAGATTTTCGACATGGGCCACCATTTCATCCAGGGTCCGGTAGCTCACCTCCGGCTGGACCACCTGAACGATTTCCACTTTGTCAAACTGGTGCAAGCGGTTCAATCCGCGGACATCCTTTCCGTAAGAACCGGCTTCGCGCCGAAAGCAGGCGCTGTATGCCGTATTTTTTACCGGAAGGTCTTTTGCCTCCAGGATCACGTCCCTGTACAGGTTGGTTACCGGCACTTCGGCTGTAGGTATCAAATACAGGTCATCTTCCGTCACATGGTACATTTGTCCTTCTTTGTCGGGGAGTTGCCCCGTTCCAAAACCGCTGTCGGCATTCACCATCAGGGGCGGCTGGATCTCAAGATAACCTGCTTCCTGGGCCTCGTTCAGAAAAAAGCTGATCAGCGCCCGCTGCAGGCGCGCACCTTTGCCCTTGTAGACCGGGAAACCGGCTCCCGTAAGCTTCACGCCAAGTTCAAAATCAATGAGTCCATATTTCGAAGCAAGCTCCCAATGAGGAAGTTTGGCATCCTTCAGTTCAGGGATCGTGCCCCCCGAACGGACAATAACATTGTCTTCCGCCGAACGTCCTTCCGGCACCAGATCGGAGGGAAGATTGGGAAGCTGAACCTGCAACTCATAAACCTGCCCGTCAATACCGGCAAACTCATCATCCAGTTGCCTGATCGTATTTTTCAGGTCGATGGTTCTTTCCCTGGCTGTCCCGGCCTCCTCTGTTTTCCCGTCCCGCATCAGTGAGCCAATCTCTTTCGACAATTTATTCAATTCAGCCTTCACCTGATCTGCTTTAGACTGAATTTCATTTTTTCTCTTATATAATTCAACAATGCGGTTGACGATCGAAGAAGCGTCAAAATTCTTTTTCTGAAGCTTTTCAATAACCAGTTGCGGATTTTCCTGAATAAATCGAAGATTAAGCATTTTGAACAGATTTAATTTGCCGGCAAAGTTATAAAAATAAAAAATCTCCTGTCTCAGACCAGACAGGAGATTCTTTTCATCGAATTGCAATATGATCTCAGTTTGCAGAAGAAAGCGGTTCAACCGACACGTACGAGCGATTGTCCTGTTTCTTTCTGAAAACAACTGTTCCGTCAATTAGTGCAAACAGTGTATGGTCTTTCCCCATTCCCACGTTATTACCGGGATGATGAGAAGTTCCGCGCTGGCGAATAAGGATATTCCCAGCTTTGCAAGCCTGGCCGCCGAAAATCTTCACGCCCAGTCGTTTGCTTTCCGATTCGCGTCCGTTCTTCGAACTACCGACACCTTTCTTATGAGCCATGGTTAATGAATGTTTTTAAGGTTATCCAATAATATCTTCAATCTGAATCTGAGTTAGGTACTGACGGTGTCCGTTTTTCTTCCTGTAAGTTTTTCTTCTTTTCTTTTTGAAAACGATCACCTTTTCACCTTTCAGGTGTTCCAGGACCTTTGCGGTCACCTTTGCACCTGCAACAGCCGGTGTACCGATCTGAACGGCACCTTCATTGTCCAGCAGGAGCACTTTCTCAAACTCAACATTTCCTCCTTCTTCAACCTGGAGGCGGTGGACAAACAGTTTTTTGTCTTTCTCAACACGGAACTGCTGTCCTGCAATTTCTACAATAGCGTACATAGTTAGCTCTTATTTATTTCATCCGTCAGGCGGGAATACCGTCGAATCCGCTTGTTAAGCCTGTCCGAAAACAATTGGACTGCAAAAGTATACATTTTGAGATGAATACAAAAGATTTGGCCCCTTTTTTCTCATTATTATTTCTTTGCGCCCCTGCCACCCCGCATTTTATTTTCCCGGACCAATTAAAATACCTGCCCATAAAAGCTCGTTGAACGGAATAGATTCAGCGAAACTATTGTTATATTTGCTAATCACACTGCGATGCAGAATAAGGTATGCAGAAAGTAAAACTAAATATATTAGGGTTGTCAGTGAGTCAGACCCAATCCGGTGCGTACGCGTTGGTTCTTGCAGAAGAGAACGGAGACCGAAGGATTCCCATCATTATTGGTCCGGTTGAAGCCCAGGCGATTGCCATTCAGCTTGAAGGACTTAAACCTCCGCGCCCCTTAACCCACGACTTATTCAAGAATCTTGCGATCTCCTTTGACATCAACATCACAGAAGTCATTATTTACAAGCTCGAAGAAGGGATCTTTTATTCGGAGTTAGTTTGTGAATTAGGCTCGCAGGAAACCCGCATTGATTCAAGGACCTCCGATGCAGTCGCACTGGCCCTCCGTTTCAAATGTCCCATTTACACGACCGAGGAAATCCTGAATAAAGCCGGAATTGTGCTGGATCCGGAAGGCTCCTCCCTGAGCTTTGAAGAAGGCCAGACGGAAAGCAGGAAGATGAGCGAGTCTGAATTTGAAAATTACAACGTGAGCGAGTTAACCAGGATGATGAATGAAGCCATCAACAATGAAAACTACGAACGGGCTTCCAGAATCAGGGATGAAATTAACCGACGCAAAAAATAAACATCTGTCACATGAAGCAACTTTTCCTAAGGCTGGGAGTACTGATCATCCTGACCAGTATGGTTCCGGTATGGTCTTTCGCCAACGGGCAGGCGGATACAGTCCCTGCAGATGATGTTTCAAAAGACACTGCACTCACTGCCAGTAAACCGGACACCGTAGCAGCAAAAGCCGGCAGCCGGACCTCCAATCTGTTGCTTCATCCGCAATCCCGGCGTGGATTCGCCCCTGGTACGATCGCGCGCGGACTGGGCGGCATGCTCGTATTAATCGGACTGGGCTTTATTTTTTCGAAAAACCGGAAAGGTATTTCGTGGAAAACCGTTGGTGCCGGGGTTGCTTTCCAGTTAGTGCTGGCCATCAGCATCCTTTATATTCCCTTTGTAAGGGGAATGTTTGAAGTTTTCGCCCGGTTTTTCATCAAAATACTCGACTTCACAAAGGCGGGCAGCGAATTCCTGTTTGGCTCGCTGCTTGACACCGATACTTTTGGCACCATTTTCGCTTTTCAGATCCTTCCCACGATTGTTTTCTTTTCGGCCCTGACCAGTCTGCTATTTTACTGGGGCATCATTCAAAAAGTGGTCTGGCTGATGGCCTGGCTGTTCACCCGGCTGATGAAACTATCAGGAGCCGAAGCGTTATCGGCGACAGCCAATATTTTCCTGGGACAAACGGAAGCTCCGCTGATGATCAAGGCTTATCTTCCGAAAATGAACCGATCGGAGATCATGATGGTGATGACGGGAGGTATGGCGACACTGGCCGGCGGGGTACTGGCAGCCTATATCGGAATGCTTGGCGGAAATGATCCTGTTTTAAGACTCGAGTTTGCCAGGCACCTTTTGGCCGCCTCTGTCATGGCAGCACCCGGAGCCGTGGTCTTCGCCAAAATGATCATTCCCAACCCCGATCAGGTCACCAAAGATGTGAAAATAAGTAAGGATCTCATCGGCAACAATCTTCTGGATGCCCTGGCGAACGGAACCTCCGACGGGGTCAGGCTGGCGGTGAACGTGGCGGGAATCCTTCTGGCATTCCTGGCCTTACTGGCCATGTTTAATTTCGGGCTGAGCAAAGCGGGCGACTGGACCGGTCTGAATGAACTGATCAGCCAGGGAACCGAAGGACGTTTTACAGAGTTGTCGCTGCAGTTTCTGCTGGGTTACCTGTTTGCTCCGGTCATGTGGCTCATCGGGGTCGATACCCACGACATCATGCTGGTGGGCCGGTTGCTTGGAGAAAAGCTGATCCTCACCGAATTCATTGGCTACATCAGCTTATCTGATTTAAAAGCTGCCGGCGCCTTTTTTGAATACAAGTCCGTGATCATGTCGACCTATGTCCTCTGCGGCTTTGCCAACTTCGCATCGATCGGCATTCAGATCGCCGGCATCGGCGCCCTTGCTCCGGGAAAGCGGCTGATCCTTTCTCAGTGCGGATTGCCCGCCGTGATAGCCGGAACCCTTGCCTCCCTCATGTCGGCAACGATTGTCGGCATGCTTTTAGGATAAGGCTGGAAGGTGGATCTCTGCACACCTTTTAAGCCGGAGCTTGGCGATTCGGCCGAAAACCCTTACCTTTCCGCTTTTAATTAACGAACGTACACACAAGCAGCAATCCATGAGGCAATATCTTGATTTACTTGACCATGTGCTGAAAAACGGGCTTGAAAAGAAGGACCGGACCGGCACCGGCACCATCAGTGTTTTCGGTCATCAGATGCGGTTTAAGCTCGAAGAGGGTTTTCCCGCGCTGACCACAAAAAAACTGCACCTGAAATCGATCATTTACGAATTGCTGTGGTTCCTGAACGGCGACACCAACGCACGCTACCTTCAGGAGCATGGCGTGCGGATCTGGAATGAATGGGCCGATGAGAACGGTGATCTGGGACACATCTACGGATACCAGTGGCGATCATGGCCGACTCCCGACGGACGCCACATTGACCAGATCAGCCAGGTGGTAAACGACATCCGGAACAACCCGGACTCACGGCGCCTGATCGTCAGCGCCTGGAACGTCGGGGAACTGGACCTGATGAACCTTCCTCCCTGCCACCTTCTGTTCCAGTTTTACGTGGCCAACGGAAAACTGTCGTGTCAGTTGTATCAGCGCAGTTGCGATGTTTTTCTGGGCGTTCCTTTCAATATCGCGTCGTATGCGCTGCTCACCATGATGATGGCGCAGGTTACCGGCCTGAAGCCCGGCGACTTCGTCTGGACAGGCGGCGATGTACACATCTACCTGAATCATCTGGATCAGGTCCGGCTGCAACTGACGCGCGAACCGAAAAAGCTTCCGCAGATGAAGATCAATCCGACGGTCAGTTCAATTTTTGATTTTCAATACGAGGATTTTCAACTGGTGAATTATGACGCCCATCCCCACATCCCCGGGCAGGTCGCTGTTTAAAAAATGATCATTTATCCAAACATATCACTCATCGTGGCCATGGCGGCCAACCGCGGCATCGGAAAAGACAACCGGCTCCTGTTTCATCTTTCCGGCGATCTCCGGCGTTTCAAAGCCATTACAACTGGCCATACCATCATTATGGGGCGAAAAACGCTGCTTTCGCTGCCCTCCTGGCCATTGCCCAACCGCCGGCATATTGTTCTTACGGGTAATACGGAAGCTACATTTGAAGGCTGTGAAACCGCCTCATCGGTAGAGGAAGTGACCGAAATGGTCAAGGGAGAAGAAGAAGCCTTCGTCATTGGAGGCGGTTCGGTTTACCGCCAGTTTTATCCGCTGGCAGGAAAATTGTACCTGACGCTCGTTGACAAAGCTTTTCCCGCCGATACCTTTTTCCCCGAGATCGATGACGCGGAATGGCAGGAGCTTAACAAAGAGATCCATTTCGACGAAAAAAACAACTTCCGTTACGCCTATACCGACCTGATCAGACGAACCTGAAGCAGTCGCCACGCATAGAAAAACACAGGAAACCCGGGAATCCGCGTAAGACAGATTTCCGGAGCCGGGAAAGGAGCCGGGACCTGAACGCACAAACACTCAAACGTGCAGACATCTGAGTATCCGAGCATCCGAACGTCCGGGTATCTTAATAAAGCAGTTTCCCAAGGTTTTCAAAGCGGTTCTGGTAGTCGGTCATCGACCGTCTGATCACTTCGTAAGCTTCCTCCACTCCGTAGGTGTGCGTGATCTCCGTATCCTTATCCTTTCCGGGCATGTCCTTATAGGTAAGAAAATAATGTTTCAGCCGCTCCACCACGAACGACGGCAGATCGTCCACATCGCGGTAGCCTTCGTAAACCACGTCATTATCCAGCACGGCGATGATCTTATCGTCTGCTTCGTTCCCGTCGATCATGCGAAATCCGCCAATGGGAAGTGCGTGGACCAGGATATCGCCGTGCGTGATATCCTTCTCCGTAAGCACACAAATGTCGATCGGGTCGCCATCCCCCCGGATGTCGGTTTTGCCCGTCTTCTCCATACAGTAATTCCCCACTTCCTTTCCGCAGAAAGTCTGGGGAATGAATCCGTAAAGGGCCGGGATCACGTTCGAGTATTTTTGGGGACGGTCCAGGAAAAGGTAACCGCTGTCCTTGTCAATTTCATACTTCACCGTGTCGGTGGGAACAACTTCTATAAAGGCAGTCACTTTTGCAGGAGCTTCATTTCCAATGGCCACTCCGTGCCAGGGATGCGATTTGTACCGCAGTCCCATTAACCGGCCAATGGGATCAGATAATCTGTCTACCATTCTTCATTTTTTTTAACTTATTGAATAAACCGGACAGTTGCCGAAATGTTTCTCTCAGTTCCGTGAATTTGTTAAAAACAAAAACCATCCGGATTTTTCAGCGCAAAGCTATGGTTTTTTGGCCACAAAAATGTCTTTTGTCAACTGGTTTCCCCTGTTATCGGTAAGTGTGAGCCTGTGTTTACCGGGTGAAGGGATGACCACCATCCGGTGCGGACCTGCAGTTTGTCCCAGATACACCTCATCCATCGACCAGTAAACGATCGCCTCTGCGTCGGAGTGAACGGCCTCGAGGATCACCTCCCCCGATGAACCATCCAACTGCACAGGAACAAAAACCTGGTTATTTTCGCGTGGATAGATCATTTCCATCACCCGGACAGAAGCGCCGGGGCAGTCCGGATGAAAAGGAGGTAAAGACCTGTAGAAGGGATGATTGCCTTTATAGTACCATTCCATTGCCGGGGGTAATACAAACCAGGGCCGGTGGATCATGTCCGATACGGGGACACATTCGGAGGAAGCCTGCCACATTCCGGAGGGGTCCAGATGAACCATCCGGTGATAGGGGCAGGTCCCGCTTTGAAGTCCCTTTACAAGGATACGGACCGTGTCGACCGGCTGGCAATATATTCCCGCACGGCATCCGCTTTCCCGGCAAACAGGCACGGAACGCATCTGCTCGTCGGGACAGGAATACCATTTCCCGGCAGGGAGCAGGTTAAAGAGGTCGAACATCAGGGGCGCCGCGGCGGCCGTTCCCGTCAAAGAGGGGCGTCCTTCGCCGTCGGCATTTCCACACCAGACTGCCACCAGGAAACCGCGCGTCAGTCCTACGGCCCAGGCATCGCGAAAGCCAAAGCTCGTGCCGGTTTTCCAGGCTACCTGACGGGACGAGGCAAACGATTCCCAGCCGGTTTCCGCATCGGGCCGGTTCACCTTTAGCAGCGCTTCGAGTGTCAGCCAGGTGGCGCCCGCCGAAACGGGCGGCGCTCCCGAAGCACGCTCCGGACCCTCCCGGAATGTATAGACGGGTTCCCTGAAGTCATCTTCCCCTAATAGGCCGTCTTCCTCTTCATAGCGGATCAGCAGCCGGCCCAGGGAGGCATATGCACCGGCCAGGTCCCAAAGGTTCACTTCAGCACCTCCCAGGATGAGGGACAATCCGTAATGTGCAGCCGGGTAACGGAGTGTTGAGAAATTCATTTTCTTCAGAAGTGCATAAAAGCGTTCAAAACGGTAGTCTTTCAACATCAGCACCGCCGGGATATTCAGCGAACGGGATAAAGCCATCGATGCAGGCACTGCTCCTGCATAGCCCCGGCTGAAGTTTTGGGGGCTGAAGCCGCCGATCTGCGTGGGAATGTCCGGAACAAGGGTATTGGGAAGGATCATTCCGTCGTCCAGCATGGCTGCATACAGGAACGGTTTCAAAATGCTTCCCGAGCTCCGCGGCGAACGGATAATGTCGACCGCCTCCCCATGCACGCCCCCTCCAAAATCAGGTGAATTTCCCACGTAAGCCAGCACCTCTCCGCTTTTTACATCCATCACCAGGGCTGCCGCATTATGGATTTCGTTGGCCTTTAAAAGAGTCAGATGTCTGCTTACCAATTCATTGGCATGGACCTGGATTTCATAATTGACTGTTGTGAGGACGCTTTCACCAGGATGTTGGCCCGTGGCCAGGTCAAGCAGATGAGGAGCCGCAAGGGGAATCGCAAAAATCTTTTCCGGAAGTGGCTCCAACTTCGCCAGCTCACAGGTTGCGGCATCTATCGCTCCCTGTTTTACCAGGCGGTCCAGCAAGCGGTTTCGCTTTTTCAACAGCAGGTTATTCTTTTTTCCGGGATAAATCAGGGAAGGTGCATTGGGTAAAACAGCCAGGGTGGCGGCTTCCCCCCACGACAGTCCGGTGGCAGTCCTGCCGTAATAGCGCCAGGAGGCGGCATCGAGCCCCACCACATTCCCGCCGAAAGGAGCATGCGATGCATAAAGGGCGAGCAACTCATCCTTGGACCAGGAAACTTCCGCCCGGACGGCCAGGGCCATTTCAATCAGCTTCTGCCCTGTCGAACGTCGTTTCCCCTTACGCGAAAGCCGGATCAGCTGCATGGTAATGGTACTCCCGCCGCTCACGATCGTGCCGCGCCGTATATTTTGCACCAGCGCCCGTGCAACAGCGAATGGATTCACCCCCGGGTGCCGGTAGAAGTGCCTGTCTTCAAAAGCCAGCAGGCAAATCCGGTATTTCTCCGGCACCTTGTCCGTTTCAGGGAATCGCCATTGTCCGTCGGCTGCAATGTGCGCACCCAGCAAAACACCTTCCCTGCTGGTTACCACGGTCGACGCAGGATCTGAAAAAAGGGGTTGCGGCAGGCTAAACCACCACCCGGTCAGCAGAACGACCACAGCTCCTGCTGCCAGGTATTTTTTTCGGTATTTTTTATCCATCCGTCAATCCTCCGCAAAACAATCACCGTATTGTTATCGGACCACTTCCACCCATCTTCCCGGTCTGCGTGCCTGGATCCGGTTATCGTACATGGCCTCACACTGAACCGGCGGCAGATAATACCTCCCTTCATAGGCTGCATTCACAAGGACCCGGAAGGTCTTCCTTTCGCCCGGCCGCAGATCGAAATAGGTGTTCACCCGGTCATCCCTGATGTCCTGATACTCGAAAGGATCGCTCTTCAGCGGGCTTTCCGCGTCGTTCACCCGTCCGTTCAGAACCTCCCATCCCGAAGGGAAAATTGTGGTAAGGGCCATTCCCCTGTATGCTTCTCTTAGTCCGGGATGCCCGATGCTGATCTCTGCCACCAGATCGGTGCCCTGGCGAACCTTCGACGGATCAATCCGTTGACCGGTCATATCGGTGTAGTGCACCTCCATCAACAGATTCTGCTGCACTGCGATCGTGTCGCCCGCCGGCGGTATGCCCTCGCTGATCACCCGCACATAAAGCGGCTTCCCGCTGTTATTTTGGACCTTCACCGCTCCGCGGAGCTTATCCTGCAAAGGAAGGTCTCTTTTCCACACGACCTTCGCTGTGCGGATGTTTTCCTTTGGCGAGTTGTTGACGGTAAGCTCCGCGTTGATCTGCCCCTGTCCCGGATAGCCGTCACCCGAAAAGAGCGCGATGGCAATCAGGCTCCAGGCGGTTGACTGAGTATTCATCCATTCACCCGATGCCAGACTGTGCGCCAGTGTGGTCACCAAAGGAAAAGCCTCCGTCTTCCTGCCAAGCAAGACCAGCGTTTCGGCGATCATCGCCATATCGCGTGTGTCTGAGCCGTAAGTTCCTGCCAACTCCCGGTAGGGCGGAACCTCCCTGGAAAGGCGGCTGATCATCGGGCCGGCAACTTCCGGCCGTCCTGCAAGCACATAGGCTGCGGCAAGCCGCCAGCAGGCTGCCAGGCTCAGATTTTTTTCCTCCTTCAGGCGATTCATGGCCCCAAATTCCGGCTGCCCCGCCAATGCCAGGGTGTACAGGCGGTAAGACTGGATCAGATCGGAACGCTCGTACGCGCCCGTTGTACTTGTCCAGTTCCTCACGGCTTCTTTCTGAAACTTTATCCATTTTTCCTTCAATCCAAATGGAAGGGAATAACCTGCTTCTTCAGCTTTTAACATGAAATGACCGGCATAACTGGTGCCCCAGGGCGAGGCGTAGGGTGATCCCGGCCAATAGGCGAGGCCGCCGTCATTGAGTTGAAAACCACTCACGCGCGCCAGGGTCAACCGGACATTCTCCCCGATGTCCTTCTTTCCGCCGGGCGGAACATCGGTCAACAGTCCCAGCATCAACTGCGGGAAAGCAGCCGACACAATCTGCTCGATACAGCCATGCGGGTAATGAATCAGTTCATCCAGCCGGCTGCCAAGGTTCAGCGGCGGAATCTCCGAAAGTTCGATGGCGGCCTGGTTTGTACCTTTCATCCCCGGTGCTTCGATCACGGCCTCCCAGTTGCCGCCCGCAGGGATCAGTGTTTCCTTTGCCTGCAGGACCCTGGTATTGGAAGGCCTGATCTCCATCACAATTTCCTGCGAGGCCGTGAAACCCCCACCCGTCGCTGTGATCTTTACCTTTCCCGTTCCGGTCTGTTCCTTCACCTTTAAGCCAAAAGTCACCAACTTGTCGCCCACCGTCTCAAAACGCACCTGTTTTGATGTGGCTCCGCTGACCGTGAACAGATCGCCGGCAGCAACGCTGACCTGTACGTCCCTTACATCCGGCTTCATCGCAAAAACATTGACAGGCAGGCTGACCTCTTCTCCGGGCCCCAACACCCTTGGCAGTGTGGCAAGGAGCATCACCGGACTTTGAACTTTCACCTGTTTTTCGGCCTTGCCATATGCGCGCTCATGGCCGGCAACCACCATCACCCGCACTTCTCCCACATAGTTCGGCATGGGAAACCGATGGGTCCGGCTGTCGTTTTTTCCAAGAGTGAAAGGGCCGGCAAAACGGACGACCGGCTCAAAACGGCTCACCTTTTTACGACCGGCGGCAAGCAGACTGCCGTCGCCCCCCACCGCAAAGGCTTTTTCAAGACGGGCACCATAGGCGCCGATCACGTCATCATAAAAATCCCAGGTCCTCACGCCCAGGGCCTCCCGCGCATAAAAGGAAGCCCAGGGATCAGGTGTTTCAAAACGTGTCAGGCTCAGCAGTCCCTCATCGACCACCGCCAGGGTATAGGTCATTTCCTTCCCTGATTTTTCAGATACGGTAATTTCGTAGTCTTTTTCAGGCGCCAGCTCATCCGGCATCCTGATCTGCGGCTCCAGATGGGTGGCAGGGTCCTCCACCTTCACCGATACCACTCCATAGAGCCTGACCGGAGCATCGTTCTCTGTTTGTTCGTGCGGCTGGATCAGCGATACATGGACAAACAGATTGGGCGCCATCCCCGGCTTGACATCGAAGCTGAAAACCGTATTTTTCTCGCTGGTTTTCACCCAAAAGAGATCAAGTACTTCACTCCCGTTCTCCAGGCTTACCAGCGCTTTCCCGTTCTTACCCGAAGGGATGGAGACGCTGACTTTTTCACCTGCCCGGTAGGTTTCCCTGTCGGTTTTCATCGACAACATGGTTGAAGCCTGCTGCATCCCGTCAGTCCCCCATTCGCCCCATTTTGAAAAGTATGCCGTGATCCCGGCACTGTGTCCGCTTTCAGGATCCTTCACGCAGATCAGGTACCGGCCGTTATCCTGCCAGTCGTGACAGGGAAGGGACACAGGAAAACTGGCCTCTCCCGAGACGGTGTTCACCACCGCCCTGACCACTGCCTTTTGATATTTATCGTTGACATATCTGGCAAGATCATCTTTACCGGCATCCCACCACCACCGCCAGCCGATCTTGTAAACTGTCACTTCCAGTCCTTTTTGGCTGAGCTTCCCCCCGTCAGAGCCGAGAGTGACGATCGAAAGCGGATAGCTGGTGTCGGTTTTATACCAGTTCGATTCGGAAGCCGGAAGCCTGATTCCCACGAAGGAGGAAAAGGGTGCATACAAATAATTCCGGACGTCTATGCTGAAATCGCCGGTTTCTTCAAAAACCCGGGTGGTAAAAAAGGCGTTCAGCAGTCCTGGTGCGGAAGGCATATCAGGGAGTGAAAACTGAAGCGGAGCTGTTCCCTGTGCATCAATCCTGCTCTCAAAAACCGGTTGTTCCTGCGGACTGAACTCCCGCGCAGGATTAAAAAAAACATAACCAGGGTATCCCTTAAAAGCCTGACCCGCCGGAGAGAAGTTTACGGTGACCTTCGCTTTCAGCCCCTTTGCAATACCTCCGTGAAGCCAGGCCGCAGCGAGGCTTCCTTCAACGGGCCCCTTTTGAAGGATGTTGTCTTTTGCGGAAAGCTGCAGGTCGATTTTCAGCCTGTTTGGTTTGATTGTTTCCACCTTGAGCTTTTTGGTAAACGTTCTTCCTCCGAGCCGGATAAGGGCTGTCCAGTTCCCGGTCGGCGCATCGGCCGCGGTCCCGGCAGTAAAGCAGTAAAATCCGTCCTTTCCTTCTGTGCCGACCTGCCGGCTTACGGTCTGTCCACGGGGATTGATCAGCTCAAGAATGACCGGATGCCCTTCCGGCACCTGCCTGTACGGATCTTCCAGAATAAAGGTCAGGTAAATCCGGTCGCCCGGTCGCCATACGCCCCGTTCCCCGTAAATTGCTCCCTTGACGCCTTTCTGGACCAGATCGCCCGAAACGTCAAAATTACTGAGCGAGAGGGAAGAGCCGTCATCCAGCTTCAGATAAGCCATCTGCTCATTTTTTGAAGCCACCAGCAGGAACGGTTTTCTTTTCAGTTCCACTTCAGCCAGTCCGTCGTTTCCGGTCTTTACCGTCTCAAGCAACTGCTTCTGAAAGTCATATATTTTCAGGCTCACCCCTTCTTCCGGCTCGGTAGTCTTCAGATTTGTCACGGCGAAGCTCATTTTCAGATTGTCGCCGCCCTTTGCGATAACTGCCAGATTGGTGGCAAACAAATTTCTCGAAGGAAAACGCTCTGAATAATAATAAGACTCTTTACCGGGATCATTGCGCTCATCCCAGTTGAACCTGTCGGGATAGTAATAATCGGAGTACCAGCCGGGCCGATCCCATGTTTCCTTTTCCCGCTCCAGTTCCTGCAGTTCCTGTGCCTGACCGGCAAGGGAGATGGATCCGCCCTGCCCGCTGTTCTCCTTTCCGAAAACAGAATATCCCTTTCTGAACCGGAGCTGGATGCGGTAAATCGCACCGGGCTCCACCTCAATCAGGCGGGCCAGATCAATCCGGTAGGTTTTCCGGATTTTCAGATCGTCGTACGAACCGGTCTGCAGGTCAATTCGTTTCTGAAACAGCAAACGGGCCACCTGCTTTAAGCCGGACTCGTCTTCATAGCTGTTTTGCTGAAAGAACTGGTGAACGTTATGCGTCAGGATCTTGATCACGCGAAGGTCGACCGCCTTCAGGTTCACCGCTTCAAACGGGATGATCAGTTCGTCCGACGAGGGCACGATGCTTCCCTTTCCGATAAGCCGTACAGCCGGTCTTACATCCTCAAAATAAGCCTGCATGCTCACCGCATCTTTTAGCTGGCGATATTGTGAATTCCGGATCCCCCCGGAAATCTGCACCTCCTGTTCACCCGAGAGTTGCTCCGGCAGATAAACTTTGAGCCTGTTGTATTCGGCCATATAGCGGAATTCACCCGATTTACCCACGCGAACCAGGCCATTGAGATCCTGTCCGGGAAGCAAGGCATCTGAAAAAGAAATCTCCAGAACTTGTTCCGGCTGCTGAACAACGTGCAGACCGGTCACTTTAAAATCACCCGCGGCAGGTAACTCTATTTCCTCTTCTCCCTTCTGCCCTGTACCCATGCTTTTCCCGTTCCACGTAACTATCAGCTCGCGAGGGCGCTCTCCTCTTATAATGCTGTCGGCACGGAAGGTATGCCGGGTTCCCGAGGCATCGTGCTCCCAGATGAGCGGAAGCGTGCGGTTTTGGTCCTTCACCTGAACCACCTGCTCCACGTTCTCTGCAAAGTCGGCCGTGACCAAAGTCCCTGACAGGGAGCGATTTTCCTGAGTGTCATAGCTATCTGCATTCACCGACAGATCGCCCACCGAAAGTGATTGCGGGATCACCTTTACATTAAACCGCATTTCGGCAAATTTATCCGGAACTTTCAGCAACCGGTCCAATGCCACGGCAACGGTGTATGTTTCGCCCGCCCTCAGTTTGTCCTTCGGTACAAAGGCCAGGGTTCGCGGGTTGACCCACTGCGTCTTTCCGTCAACCCGGGGACTGAGGGTGATGAGCCCGGCGGAGGCATCGGCGCCAGGCTCAGCCGCTGCGAGCGG
>JBFXKJ010000031.1:0-27187 GCA_050173895.1 Mangrovibacterium sp.
GCAGTCGACCGCGACCTTCAACTACCGGTTTGCAAACCGGGAAATCGCAGCCGACGGAATACCCGGCAAGGCTAAAATAGTAATCAGCAGCGAGTGAGAAAAGACACAAGTATCCAGACACAAGATGAAAGACAAAAGATAAGAAGCGGTGAACAGGAAGTCCTAAGCACAGGGCACGGTGTTCCATGTACCACGCGCGGAGCATTGTGCTGTAAATAAAAATCAGGAAAGCGATTGCGGCGCTTCCCTGATCAAAATAGAGTTAACGTGTTATGTAACCCTTAAAACTTTTCAAATTTATGAAAAAAAAACAAACAGCCGGGCTATGGGGATCCCATATCTCGCTTAATGCATTCCGAATCATGAAAGTAACGCTCGCATTACTCCTGAGTTTGGTGGCACAGGGATGGGCTACCAGCGCATTCTCGCAGAAAGCTGTTTTGAATTTGCGCATGCAAAATGCCAAACTGGTTGATGTACTAAATGAAATTGAAGAACAAACCGATTATTATTTCCTGTTCAACTATGAGCAGATCGACACAAAAAGCAGGACAAGTATTAATCTGGAGAATGTCACGATTGAAAAAGCGCTGGACGCCATTCTGAAAGACACAAGTTTAAAATATGCGATTAGGGCGCGCCAGATCGTACTGTCAAAAAATGAGTCGGGCTTACCCAATGGAAACGCCCGCTTTGGCAGTCAGAAGCGAACACCAGTAAGGGGTAAAGTGACCGGTACGACAGGAGAGCCGATACCCGGAGTATCGATCATTGAAAAAGGAACCAACTCCGGTACCATTACCGATCAGGAAGGCAGTTACGTGATCCAGGCTTCTTCGGCAAACAGTATCCTTGTATTTTCGTTCGTGGGCATGCAAAGTAAAGAAGTCACCGTTGGCGGTCAGGCGACGATCAATGTCACGCTTGAAGAAGAAACAATCGGTCTGGAAGAAGTTGTGGCAGTAGGTTACGGCGTACAGAAAAAAAGCGATCTGACAGGCTCGATCACTTCCGTGACCACTGAAAAACTGAACCTGACTCCCTCGACCAGTTTTGCCGAGATGCTGAGAGGAAAGGCAGCAGGCGTCCAGGTTAATTTATCCAGTGCAGCACCCGGGGGATCTTCGAGTATCCTGATCCGGGGCAGACGTTCCCTTTCCGGCGGGAATGCCCCGTTGTTCATTGTTGACGGCGTGCCGATGAGCAGTATCGACGATGTCAATTCCAACGACATCGCATCGGTCGAAGTCCTGAAAGATGCTTCCTCCCAATCCATTTACGGAGCCAGGGCCGCCAACGGTGTAATTTTGGTGACCACAAAACGAGGGACGAGTGGCAAACCAAAGGTGAGCTACAGCAGCTATTTTGCAAACCAGAACATACACAGGAATTTTGATTTTTATACTGGCGAAGAATGGGCCGCATACAGAAAAGAAGCCTATCAGAATGCCTACACAACCTTCGATGAAACGGACTGTTTCAAAGGATTGATGCTCGATGTCCTTCAGTCAGGCGAATTTGTCGATTGGGAAGATGTGATGATCAGTTCGGCCTGGCAGCATAAGCATGACCTGCTCGTTCAGGCTGGTGGCGAAAAAACAAAATATGCCGTGGGCTTTGGTTATTTTGATCAGGACGGAATCGTACCCCAGTCAGATTTTAGCCGGTTCTCAGGACGAATGAATCTGGATTATAAACTACTCGATAATCTTACCCTGGGAACGAATATCTCTCTGGTGAAATCAAAACAACATGTTGCTGACGGAACATTCAATTCATTCATTACGGTGCCGCCGTTATCAAAAATCTACTATGACAACGGGTTATTGAGGGAGGATGTGACCGAGGCCGGAGAATCGCATTATAATCCGTTATGGAACATAAACAATTCGAAAAGAAAAAATCTGACAGACCGTCTCCTGATCAATGTATTCGCCGACTGGAAATTAACCAGGAATATTACCTACAGGGCGAACGGGAGCTATAGTGACCGGACCGTGCATAGCAATTCGTATCTGGGCACCAAACACACGACCGGTAAAAATACGGGAGGGAAAGCCTCTGTAAATACAAATTTTTCGAAGGATTACCTCTTTGAAAACATTCTGACCTTTAACGATGACATTAATCAGGATCATCACATTGATGCAACACTGATGCAAAGTATAAACGTCATTGAATGGAAAAACATTGGTCTCAACGGAACAGGTTTTCCTAATGATGACCTCGGTTATAATGCGATTGGTTCGGCTAACGAATACGGATCGCCCGATTGGGAATTATCGGAAAGAAAACTTGTTTCCTTTCTTGGCCGTGTCCGGTATAATTACCTGGGCCGCTACCTGCTGACAGCGGCAATGCGGATTGACGGCTCATCGGTTTTCGGTGAAAACAATAAGTTCGGCTATTTCCCTTCAGGAGCATTTGCCTGGCGGATATCAAATGAACCCTTTCTGGAGAATGCGAAGTGGCTGTATAACTTAAAGTTAAGGGTAAGCTATGGACAAGTCGGTAATCAAGGCGTTAGTCCTTACACAACACTGGGCCTGACCAATCGCTATTATACCGAATTCGGCTCGCAACTAAACATCGGTTATTTACCTTCAGGGGAATTACCGAATCGGGATCTGAAGTGGGAAACCTCCTCTTCCTGGAATTTTGGACTGGACTATGGCCTGTTCGAAGGCAGGGTTGAAGGGTCAGTTGAATTTTATGACACGCAGACAACCGACCTGCTGGTCAGGCGGTCCCTGAGCGAAACCCTGGGTTATTCTTCCCAGCTCGTCAACCTCGGACATGTTCAGAACCGGGGGATCGAAGCTACCCTGAGCGTGATGCCGGTCCGGACAAAAGACTTGAACTGGTCCATGAATTTTACTTTCTATAAGAATGAAAATAAAATCAAAAAGATTGACGGCACACTCGATGAAAACGGAACGCCCAAGAATGACGTGAACAATAAATGGTTTATCGGGAAGCCAATGAATGTCTATTATGATTACCTTTTTGACGGAATCTGGCAAACCGGGAATGACATCGCAAACTCTCATATGCCAAATGCAAAACCGGGCTTTATCAAACTGAAAGACGTTTTGAAGGATGAACAAATAACAATTGATGACCGGGTTATCATGGAACGGGATCCCAGATGGATCGGGACGGTTTCCACGGGGTTGACTTTTAAGGGATTCGATCTTTCGGCTGAGTTATATTATTCCCGGGGAGGAGTCAAATACAACCCTTACCTTTCCACTTTTGACTCTGGAGGGGATCTGACAGGCAAACGCAACGGGATTAGGAGAAATTACTGGACCTCAACGAACCCTTCAAATGAAGCACCGGCTCCCAACATGATACAGGCCCCGGCTTACATCTCTTCTCTGGCATACCAGGACGCAACTTACCTGAGGCTTAGAAATGTCACACTGGGTTACAAAATACCCCAACCCCTATGCAGAACCTTACACCTTGAAACGATAAGGCTCTATTCAACGCTTACCAACTACTGGACAAAAACAGATGTTCAGGCTTATGGTCCGGAACAGGATCCGGGCGACTATCCTGAACCACGGACAGTGCTGTTTGGATTAAATGTGACTTTTTAATTTGTACGATTATGAAAAATAAAATCATTTACCTTACCATATTTTTATCTTTCCTTTGGGCCTCGTGTGCTGAATTCCTTCAAGAAGAAAATAAAACAAAGTATTCGGCAGAATATATCTATGGGACACCCGAAGGGTTGAAACTCGCAGTCAATGCCCTTTATTCCCTTCAGCGATATTACGCAAAAGACACGGAAAGTGCAACCATGTTTGCACTGGAAAGAGGTACCGACCTTGCTGTAACCAATGGAGGTACAGGTAATTTCTATGGAATTTATGATCCGAATTACCTGAAGCCTTCTGCAAGTCAGGTCGCCCATATGTGGAATACCATGTATGAAATTATAGGAAAAGCCAATGACATCATTTCTTCCGGGCAAAATATGGAAGACTCACCTGAGATCAGGCAAATCCTGTCAGAAGCAAAATGCTTCAGGGCTCAGTCCTGGTTTCTTCTTTACCGGACTTACGACCGAATCTGGCTCAACACGCAATCGACCACTCCTGAAAATGTCAATGATCCCAGGGATTTTCATCCGGCATCGAAACAGGAGGTTTTCACCTTAATATACAGTGATCTGAACTATGCTATTGAAAATATGGGGTGGACGTCCGACAAACCGGGAAAGTTTAATAAAGCTGCGGCGCTGCACATACAGGCCAAGGCGGCGCTATGGCTCGAAGACTGGGACACCACATTGAAAAATGTGGAAGCCATTGAGCAGTCCGGTTATTTCAGCCTCATTGAACTAAATCAAGTTTTTAACTCCGGCGATCTGAATCATGATGAAGCCCTTATGGTCCAGCAGTGGAGTAAAAATGTTGGCGGGAATTTGTCGAATGAAACTCCTCAGGGAAATTATTTCGCTGCATATTTCATTGCTTTGTACCGCTCGGAAATAGGAGGCACCGCTGAGTATGCCTGCTCCTATGAGAATTGGGGATACACTTACGGCAGATGCCTTCCCAGCCCTTATCTTTTTTCGCTTTACGACCAGACAAAAGATAAACGGTATACGATGTTTTATGTTCATCAATACAGGAATACCTCTGATAAGACGATCAAATACGGTAAGACTACTGTCAATCCGGGAGATTATTTTCCTCTGCTAAAAAACGGGGCGGTCAACCGAAACGTTTATCCTGGCTGTGTCAAATATGGCGATATCTGGACCCGGGAGCCGTTTGAACCCCGAAGTTATAAGGATGTGATCATCTATCGTTTGGCCGAATCTTATATTATGGCTGCCGAAGCTGCATTGCGGAAAAATGACCAGACGCTGGCAAAATACTATTTCAATAAAACCTGGGAAAGAGCCGGGAACGATAAATTTACAGGAACATTGACCCTGCAGGATATTATCGATGAGCAGGCCAGAGAGTTGTCTTTTGAAGGCGACAGATGGTATTTTCTGAAACGTCTCGGGATCCTCATTGATCAAGTCAAAAACTATGCCGGCGACCCCAGGATCGCAGCATCAATTAAAGGACGTACGAACCTTCCTGCAAATCCCCATTTTGTTCGCTGGCCTATTCCCGAAAGTGAGATCATCAGTATGGGAGCGGAAAATTTCCCTCAAAATGAAGGTTACAACTAAAAAATTGAAAAAAGATGCAATCTGTTTTTTTACGGGCTCTGAGCCTGATCCTGCTGCTGGGCTCAACCGTTTCAGCAAATGAACCCCTCAATTTTGATATCTGTGTTTATGGTGAATCAGCTTCGGGAGTGATCGCAGCCATCCAGGGTGCACGCATGGGAAAGAAGGTCATCCTGATATCCAAAAGCAGTCATGTCGGCGGATTGGCCACATCCGGACTGACTGCTACCGATATGAACAGGAACGATCTGGTGGGAGGCGTAACCCGGGAATTCTATCAACGGATCTATCAATATTATCTGAGTCCCCTGGCCTGGAAAAATCAGGATCGCGACAGCTACATGGAGTCCACGCTGAAACGGACCTATACCGGGAGAAATGAAAAAACAAAAATTCAGTGGGTTTACGAATCATCTGTCGCAGAAAAGATCTTTCTGGAAATGCTCAAAGAAGAACAGGTAAAAATTCTTTTCCATCACCGGCTGGACTTAAAAACGCCTGTCTTAAAAAAGGATAACAGGATTACCGCCATTGTTCTTGAAAATGGCTCAACTATCAAGGCAGGTATCTTCATCGATGCCAGCTACGAAGGAGATCTGATGGCCGGGGCTGGCATATCTTACCATCTAGGCAGGGAATCAAATCGGCAATACGGTGAAACCTTAAACGGAATTCGCATCAATTACGGCCAGGGGACAGATATAACTGCGGTCAGTCCATATAAAAGAGAGGGAAAGCCGGGGTCCGGTCTGCTCCCCTTTGTGACCAAACGCCCCTGGGGAAAGCAGGGAGAGGAGGATTCCCGGGTCCAGGCTTATTGCTACCGGATGACCTTAACCAATGATCCTGATAATATGATCACGATCAGGAAACCGCTAAATTACAATCCGCTGTGGTTTGAAGTTCTGGCCCGTCAGCTTAAAGCAAAGCCCGGCACAAAACTCCAGCAGATTATCACACTAACTCCCATGCCAAACAAAAAAACCGATACGAATCACCTGGATTTTATCGGAGCAAGTTATGATTATGCGGAAGGAACATATCAGCAAAGAGAAAAAATTGAACAAATGCATAAGAATTACGCTCTGGGGAAACTCTGGTTTCTGGCCCACGATAAGCGAGTGCCGGATCACATAAGAAACGAAATGAAAGAATGGGGTTTGCCCAAAGATGAATTCACCGACACTGAAAATTTTCCTTATCAAATCTATGTGCGGGAAGCACGCCGAATGGCAGGTGAATTTGTAATGACCGAACAAAATATACGCAAGGAGGATCGTATCCCGGCAGATCATTCGGTAGGCATGGGCTCATACGCACTTGATTGCCACTACGTATCTCGGGTGGTTGACGCAAATGGTAAGCTAAGAAACGAAGGAACTCTGTTCTATCCGACCACCCCCTATCCGATCAGCTACTATGCCATCACACCAAAAGAGGGCGAATGTTCCAATCTGCTTGTCACGGTTTGCCTATCGGCTTCACATGTGGCTTACAGCTCAATCAGAATGGAACCCGTTTACATGATCCTTGGACAATCTGCAGCTACTGCAGCATCGCTGGCAATCGATCAAAATGTACCCGTGCAGGAGGTTCCCTATTCAGAGATAAAGGACAGGCTGTTACGTCAGGGGCAGATCCTGTCGATTCCGGCACAAACTAAATAACACATAAAATAGCTTGAGCGAAAAAGATCTGATTGGAAAACCGGCCTTGGGAGACTGCTTCTTCTATGGGCTGGTTTTCCGTCTTTATTACCGCGTCTCCGCAGTCTGGGGCTCCATGATCTGATTGATCAGCAAGTGACAAAGGAGCTTGATTTCCCTCACTGGTACCATTTTTTAGTTACAAATAAAATAAAAGTGTTTATCTTTGTGTCATGAGTAAAAACGATAAATTATTAAAACGTTTTTTACTAATGCCGAAGGACTTTAGTTATGATGAATTAATCAGGTTGCTAAAATTGTTCGGCTTTGAAGAACATGCGACCGGCAAAACGGCAGGTTCCCGGGTCAGGTTTATTAACTCCCGCTTTCCCGGCTATCCTGTTTTGTTCCATAAGCCACATCCGGAGAGAGTCATTAAATCGTATGTTTTAAAGGATGTCCTTACTGTTTTATTGGACTGCGGATTATTAAAAAATAAAGCGAATGAAAAAAATGAGCAAGCTGCAAAATGACAATTATCTTACTTATAAGGGTTATATCGGTTCAGTAGAATTTAGTTTAGCTGATAATTGCTTACATGGGAAAGTTTTAGGACTGGATAGAGGTTTAATAGCATATGAGGGCATAACTTTAGAGGAATTGAAAAAAGATTTTCAAGATGCGGTTGATGATTACCTGAATTATTGTGAAGAAGCCGGTATCGCGCCTCAAAAAGCATTTACAGGCCGTTTTAATGTACGTCTGACTCCGGAATTACATAAATCAGCCGTTGCGAAAGCACGGGAAAAAGGGATATCTTTGAACGGATTAATCAGGCTTGCAGTGGAACATGAACTGTCTTCCTGAAAATGAAAAGCCTGTAAATATAATACGAGTGAAAATTCCCGATGAACGTGAACTGCTACAGAAGCTGTCAAAAGGAGATCATCTCTCTTTTGGCCTTGTGTTTCACATCTATTATCCCCGCCTTTATCCCTTTGCTTTTCACTATCTGAACGATGAGGATACGGCCAAAGACGTGGTTCAGGATGTGTTTTCGGCCATTTGGGAAGATCGTGAAAGGCTGGCCGAAGTAAAAAATTTATCGTCCTGGTTATACACGCTTACAAAAAACCACTGCCTCAAAAAAATTGATCAACTGAAAGTGAAACAGCGGCATTCCGACTTTTTAAAGTACCGCCAACTCCACATCATCGGGCTGTCATTAAACGAATTGGATACCTCTCCCGTCATTTTTGATGAAATGACCAGGATTGTTGACCGCACGCTTGAAAAGCTATCCCCGCAAAGCCGGCGGATCTTTGAGCTGAGCCGGTACGGTGACAGGAAAAACAAAGAAATCGCCGAAGAACTCGGGATCTCCCAAAAAACCGTAGAGGCCCATATCACCAAAACGCTGGCCGACCTGCGCAAAGCCCTCCGCCACTACCTTCCCCTGTTTATTGCATAGCACACACCAGATGCTTCAAACTTTTTCATAGGGTATTTCCTCCGCAACCGTACTTATTAGCAAATACCGGATTATGGACAAAGAAAAGTTAGAACGGTTTGCGGCCAATTTGGTCACTGATCGCACGGAAATCGAAGAGATCGTTACCTGGATTGAAGCCTCACCCGGGCATCAGAAGGAATTCGACCGGATCAAAAACCAGGACATTTACGCTGGTTTCAGAAATTTTGAAAGTCTGGTGAAAGAAAGCCGGAAGAATTCTCTGCCTTTTGCCTCCGGGAGCAGGAAAACGATCCGCCTTCAGGTTCTCCGCTATGCTGCCATCTTTATCCTGGCCTTTCTTTTGGGTGGCTCCTCTCTTTTCCTGTTTAGCAATCGTGCGGGCCGTGAAGCGGCCAACCGCAACGAGATTATTGTTCCTGCGGGGCAGAGCAGCGAAATTATCCTGGCCGATAAAACCCACGTCTGGCTGAATTCGGGGGCACGGCTTAGTTACCCTTCAGACTTTGAGGGGAAAATCCGGGAGGTCAGGCTCACCGGAGAAGCCTTTTTTGAAGTGAGCCGGAACGAAAAAAAGCCTTTCCATGTGATCACCACCGCCCTTACAGTAAATGTGCTCGGCACCAGCTTCAACGTCGAGGCATTGGAGCAGTCGGCACTTACGAACGTGACGCTGGTTGAAGGAAAGGTAAAACTCGAGGACCCGAAGGGAAAGGTAGTGGCTGTTCTTTCACCAAACGAAAATGCCCTGTACGATATCAACAAAAAACAGGTGAAAGTGACAAAGGTCAATACCGGCCTCTACACGTCGTGGAAAGAAGGCACCATCTTCTTTAAGGATGAAAAACTGGGCGATATTGCCCTTAAAATAGAACGGTGGTACAACGTGAAGCTTGTTTTTGACCAGGAGGCCGTCAGGGACATCCGGTTCACCGGTGCGATCCTCCGGAATAAACCCGTCGACCAGATCATGGATATTTTGAAATATACCTCCGGGATTGACTACTCAATCGAGATCCGGGACAACGAACCCAATATCATTCATTTAAAACGGAAGCCTATGAAATAGACACGAGTATCAAGACACAAGACAAAAAAAGAAGAAAAAAGAAAGTGGCTTTAGAGTGGAGCTCAAAAAAAGCCGGAAAATACTTCGAATATTTCCCGGCCTGACAAAAAGGAACCCACAGCTCCTTTCAGATTTAGAATTTATTTCTTCCCCCCGGAAGACAATTTATAATCCTAAACATGACAAATTTATGAAAAAAAGAATGATTTATTGTAATTGGCAACGATTACGCAAACTGCTGAGAATGATGAAAATTACGGTCTTCCTGATCCTGCTGAGCCTGATGCAGGCACTTGCCGGATCTTCACTTGGGCAAAACTCAAGGCTCGATCTGAAAATGAATGCTTCACTGGAGATCATTCTGGAAAAGATCGAAGAACAAACGGACTTCCATTTCTTCTACCGAAGTGAAGAGATCAATGTCCAACAAAAATTCGAAGTCAATATTCAGGACGGAACTGTTTTCGAGCTCCTGGACCATATTCTCCCCAAGGCCAATCTTTCATATCAGGTATTCGATAAGTACATTGCCATCAGTGCTTCAAAGGGCCAATATCCCGGGACAATGGTTTTAAGCGGGCAACAGACCGGGATCACCGGAAAAGTAACCGACAGCTCCGGCTTGCCATTGCCCGGAGTGACAGTGATCGTGAAGGGAACAAACAGCGGATCGATCACAGACAATGAGGGAAGCTACACAATCGGCAGTGTTCCCCGTGATGCGGTACTGGTATTCTCGTTTGTAGGAATGCGCGTTCAGGAAATTCCGGTTGCCGGAAAATCAACAGTCAATGTCGTAATGGAAGAAGAGACCATTGGAATTGAAGAAGTGATTGCCATTGGATACGGTACCATGAAAAAGTCGGACCTGACCGGTTCGGTAGCCTCAGTTTCGTCAGATGAACTGGCCGCATACCCTTCATTAGGTGCAACGCAGGCTATACAGGGCCGTGCTGCAGGGGTCATGATCACCTCAAAAAACGGGGAGCCGGGCGCCGCCGCCAGGATCCGGATACGAGGCGGCACATCGATCAACGCCAGCAGCGAACCTTTGTATGTTGTTGATGGCTTTGCCGGCGGATCGGTGCCCCCTACCGAGGATATCCAGTCGATCGAAATTCTCAAAGACGCTTCGGCCACTGCCATTTATGGATCGCGTGGTGCAAATGGTGTTGTCCTTGTTACCACCAAAAGCGGGAAAAGCGGGAAAACCAAAATAGAGCTCAATACATCTTACTCGATCCAGGAAATTGGTAAAAAACTGAATTTATTGAATGGGCAGCAATTTGCCGAATATATCAATGAGCTGTATGCCAATGATGGTTCTTCGGTTGTTCCTTATCAAAATCCCGCACAATACGGCGAAGGCACCGACTGGCAGGAAGAAATCTTCAGGACGGGCGCTCTGCAAAGGTATCAGCTTTCGGCGAGCGGAGGCACCGGAAATATAAACTTCTATACCTCTGTTGATTATTACGACAATAAAGGAACCGTCATCAACTCGAATTACAAACGGATTTCAGGCCTGTCAAATGTCGACGCTGTCGTGAGTGACCGTTTTAAATTCGGCACAAAAATGTTCTTTGAACGGACTGAACAGGATGGGGTCAGGACACAGGAAGAAAGCGGTGGATCAACCGGAACCGGCGCCATCATGGCGGCTTTGAAGTTTGAACCTGTTCAGGGGATTTACGACGAATCGGGAAAATATACGCTTTCTGAGGTGGGTGACCCGCACGACAACCCGGTGGCGATTGCGCGGGAAAGGGAAAACGGCACGGTTACCGATATCTTCCAGGGAAACTCCTACGTGGAATTAAATTTATGGAAAGAGCTGGTGTTCCGTTCAACTTTCGGTGTCCAGATCTATAACACCCGAAACGGACAATACCTTCCCACTACATTAAATGACGGCAGGAACTTTGGCGGTATCGGTTCGATCACATCCGGGAAGAACACCGTTCTGATCAATGAAAACTACCTCACTTACAAGAAAGATTTTAATGAATCGAACAAACTAAACGTGATGGGCGGATACTCTTATCAGTCCTATCGCGGAGAATACTGGAGATCTGCAAACCAGAATTTTGTCACGAATTCATTCTCGTACTGGAACCTGGGAGGCGGCTCAAAATATCAGAATGCCGCATCCTCTTTGACCACCTGGCTGTTGTCGTCCTTCTACGGCCGACTTAATTATACCTTCATGAACCGTTATTTACTGACATTTACAGGTCGTTACGATGGCTCTTCCCGTTTTGGAGCGAATAATAAGTGGGCATTCTTCCCTTCAGGCGCATTGGCCTGGAATGTAAAGGAAGAATCGTTTTTGAGGGATGTATCGGCCGTGTCGCACCTGAAGATAAGGACAAGCTACGGCGAAACAGGAAACACGGAAATCGGTTCTTATCAATCGCTTGCCAGATTTTCACCATCCTTCACCATTGTCAATGGCAATCCGGTCAATGCCGTCATCCCGACGGCTGTTGCCAATGATAATTTAACATGGGAAAGCACGGCTCAAACAGACATTGGCTTCGACATCGGTTTTTTTAATGAGCGCCTCACGCTGACCGCAGATTACTATTACAAGAAAACCGAAGATTTATTGTACAACGTCCCGCTTCCGGAGTATTCGGGCTATACAACCTCATTGCAAAACATCGGAAGCCTCCGGAACAAAGGGTGGGAATTTGCTGTATCGACGGTGAATGTCGACCGGAAGTTCAAATGGAACACCGATTTCAATATCTCCTTCAACCGCAATAAGATCCTTCATCTGGCAGGTGGCGATGTTTTATACTCGACCGCTCCGGGACACATGCTCTCGACCGATTCCCAGATTCTTCGGGAAGGTGAAGTTGTCGGTGCCTTTTATGGATGGGTCTTTGATGGCGTGTATCAGCAGGGAGACAATTTCAGCGCAGAGCCCAACAAAAAACCCGGAGACGTAAAGTACAGCGACATCAACGGAAGAGATGAGGAAGGAAACCTCACCGGAACCCCTGATGGAAAGGTGAATAATGATGACCGCAGGATTATCGGAAATCCTCACCCGGATTTTATTTTCGGGTTCAACAATGACTTCAAATACAAAAACTTCGACCTGAATATCTTTTTCCAGGGGAGTATTGGAAACGATATGATGAATTACACCCGCCTGGAGCTGGACTGGCTGGCGGGAAAAAGTAATGCGACCACCGACGCTTTAAACCGCTGGACACCAACCAACACAGACACCAATGTTCCCCGTGCGTCCGGCTCCAATAAATCAGAAGTCTCATCAAGGCGGGTGGAAGATGGCTCGTATGTCAGGCTAAAAAATGTGGCGTTCGGATACAACGTACCTGAAAGAACTTTAAATCGCCTGAAACTGTCAAAGCTCCGCGTGTATATCAGCGCTCAAAATCTCCTCACCATTACCGATTACTCGGGATATGACCCGGAAGTCAGCTTCAGGGATTCGAACACAAACGTGGGCCTCGATTACGGAAGCTACCCCACTGTGAAATCGTGGACAATCGGTGTAAACATTGGTCTATAAAAATAAAACAAGGAAAAATGAAACAGATGAATCACATCATATCAAAACTAATTCTGATGAGTGTTTTACTGATGTCGGCAGCCGCCTGCACGGATCTGGATGAGGAACCTGTAGGTCTTCTGTCACCTGAATCTTTCTTTAAAACACAAGCCGATGCGGAAGCGGCTGTAATGGGCAGTTATTCGTGGGTTGCCAGTGAGTATCTCTATGGCCGCAGATTGCTGATCACCCTTCAGCTTTTAAGTGACATGTGCGACATCGGCGACATCGGGACTGCTTCGCAAAGGGTGCAAATGAATAACTTTGTCACGGACGGCAACAATGGCATGATCACTGATATGTGGCCCATATTCTACCAGGTTATTGGTGCTGCCAACGCTGCAATAGACGGCATTCCCTCAGTTGCGATGAATGAGGACTACAAGAATCAGCTCATCGCTGAGGCAAAAATGGTCCGTGCGCTCTGTTATTACCATATGGTCCAGCTCTGGGGCGATATTCCTTATGTTGGCAGTTTCGTATCGGATCCTGCATCGGTTAAAGATATCTCAAAAACACCAAAGCAGGAGATTTATAACCGGATCATCGCAGATTGTGAGGAAGGCGTGAAGTACCTGCCGAACAAATATGAGAGTGATATCCGAAGCAGGCCGACAAAGGGTTCTGCCCTGACGATGCTTGCTTCCGTTTATCTGACCCTGAAGGACTATGCCAAAGCTGCTCAGTATGCTGAAGAGATCATCAATAATGCTTCTGTTTATGGATATGCGTTGATGGAAGACTACCAGGATTTATGGAAGGGGGATCTGGGTAATCATAAGGAACAGATCTGGGCGGTCGACTTTAAAGGAAGCACCCAGGGTTCCGTTTATCCGCAGAATGTAGATTTTATGGCGCCGATCACAGGAGTGAGGGATGCAGACATGAAGGGCTGGAGCGTAGTGGTACCCTCCCCTGGGGTCCATGCGAGTTTCGATAACCGGGATTACCGAAAGAAAGTGAGCTTCCTGACCGAAACTCCGGTGAATGGGGTCATGACTCCTTACACCGCCTGGAGGTGGCCACGCATTCATATGGCCAAATGGTGTTTGTATCCCGGATCGAATGCAACGCAGAACGGCACCCTGTCGGATCATAATTACAATATTTTCCGTTATGCGGAAGTACTGCTGATCGCGGCTGAGGCAATTAATGAATCTGCCGGAAACCCGACGGCCAAAGCTTATGAATACATCAATGCAGTGCGGGCCCGCGCCAGGAATTATCATGGTACCCTGACTGATTTCCCTGCAAATCTGCAAACAGGCATGTCTCAAACGGATTTCCGTGCGGCCGTACGGGAAGAACGCCGGGTGGAATTGGCTTTTGAATGGAAAAGATGGTACGATCTGGTGAGATGGGGAATTGCAAAAGAAGCATTTACCGGTCCGGGTTCTTATGAACCCCACGCTAATTTTCAGGACTATCACACCCTGCTGCCGCTTCCGCAGGACGAACTGGATCGCAATCCAAACCTGCTCCCGCAAAATCCGGGGTACTGATCGGATATACCCAATAAAAAAAATCGGCGGACAGAACTGTTCGCCGATTCTTTTTATGATGAGTCGTTTGTTATTCCGAGAATTTTGCTTTGAGGAACTCGCGGTTGAGGCGGGCAATATGCGCGATGGAGATGTTTTTGGGGCATTCCACTTCGCAGGCGCGGGTGTTGGTGCAACCGCCAAAGCCGAGCTCGTTCATTTTGGCGACCATGTTCCGGGCACGGCGTTTTGCCTCGACCTGTCCCTGAGGAAGCAGGGCCAGCTGGCTGACCTTGGCCGAGACGAACAGCATGGCCGACGCATTCTTGCAGGCCGCCACACAAGCGCCACATCCGATGCAGGCAGCAGCATCCATCGCCTCGTCGGCATCCTCCTTGGGGACCGGAATGGCATTACCATCGGGTACACCGCCGGTGCTGACCGATACATAACCCCCCGCAGCAATGATCTTGTCAAATGCCGAGCGGTCGACGATCAGGTCCTTGATGATCGGGAAAGCCGCAGCACGCCAGGGCTCGATAGTCACCGTCTGTCCGTCCTTAAATTTGCGCATATGCAACTGGCAGGTGGTCACATCGTCGTCGGGTCCGTGCGGACGCCCGTTGATGTAAAGCGAGCACATCCCGCAAATCCCCTCCCGGCAGTCGTGGTCGAATGCCACAGGCTCCTTGCCTTCACTGATTAACTGCTCATTGAGGATGTCCATCATTTCGAGGAATGAGCTTTCGGTCGATATATTGCTGACCTTATATGTTTCGAAGCGGCCCTTTTCTTTCGGGCCATTCTGACGCCAAACCTTGAGCGTGAGATTTATTGATTTTTCCATGATTGATCTCCTTTTAAGCCATTACTTGTAATTACGCTGAACCATTTTCACACTCTCATAAACCAGTTCTTCCTTGAGCAGCTCCGGTTCAGTGTCATCGCCGGTGTATTTCCAGCAGGAAACATAAGCGAAATCGTTGTCACGGCGCAGGGCTTCACCTTCGCCGGTCTGGTATTCTTCCCGGAAGTGGCCTCCGCACGATTCAGCCCGGTCGAGTGCGTCATGAGCCATCAGGTTGCCGATTTCAATGAAGTCGGCCAGGCGGCTGGCTTTTTCCAGTTCGATATTCATCCCGCTCAGGCTTCCCGGGATCCGTACGTTTGTCCAGAATTCCTTTTTAACGGCTTTCAGCTTTTCGATGGCAACCTGCAGGCCTTCCTTGTTACGGGCCATTCCCACGAAGTCCCACATAACCAGCCCCAGTTCCTTATGAATGCTGTCGACCGAACGTTTTCCCTGAATGTTGATCAGCTTTTCAAAGCGTGCTTTAACTGCTTTCTCTGCTTCAGTAAATTCGGCTTCGTTGGTGGTCATGCGCGGTGTGCGGATCTCGTCGGCCAGGTAATTCTGAATCGTATTCGGCAGTACGAAATAGCCGTCGGCCAGTCCCTGCATGAGTGCCGATGCCCCCAAACGGTTTGCCCCGTGATCGGAGAAGTTGGCTTCACCACAGCAGAACAGACCGGGAATATTGGTTTGCAGTTCATAGTCAACCCAGAGCCCGCCCATGGTATAGTGAATGGCAGGATAGATCATCATGGGGGTTTCGTACGGATTTTCGTCGACGATTTTTTCATACATCTGGAAAAGGTTGCCGTAACGCTCTTCAATTACCTTTTTCCCCAGCCGCTCAATGGCATCTTTAAAGTCAAGATAAACGGCCAGACCGGTCGAATTGACCCCAAAACCCGCATCGCAGCGTTCCTTCGCGGCACGCGATGCCACATCGCGGGGAACCAGGTTCCCGAATGCCGGGTAGCGACGTTCCAGGTAATAATCGCGGTCCTCTTCTTTAATATCGGTGGGTTTTAACTTTCCTTCGCGGATTGCTTTTGCATCTTCCAACTTTTTCGGAACCCAGATGCGGCCGTCATTTCGCAATGACTCCGACATCAGCGTCAGCTTGCTCTGGAACTCGCCGTGAACGGGGATACAGGTCGGGTGGATTTGCGCATAACAGGGATTGGAAAAATAAGCGCCTTTGTGGTATGCCTTCACTGCGGCCGAACCGTTCGATCCCATCGCGTTGGTCGACAGGAAAAAAGTATTCCCGTAGCCCCCTGTAGCCAGAACCACGGCATGGCCAAAATGTCTTGTCAGCTCGCCGGTCACCAGGTCGCGGGCAATGATACCGCGGGCCTTGCCGTCAACAATGACAATGTCGACCAGCTCGGTGCGGGTGTGCAACTCAACCGAGCCTGCATTGACCTGACGCATCAGCGCCTGGTAGGCACCCAGCAGCAACTGCTGACCGGTCTGCCCGCGGGCGTAGAAGGTCCGGCTTACCTGTGCGCCTCCGAATGAGCGGTTGTCGAGCAAACCGCCGTACTCGCGGGCAAAAGGGACACCCTGTGCCACACACTGATCAATGATGGCATTACTTACCTCCGCCAAACGGTACACGTTGGCTTCGCGGGCACGGTAGTCACCACCTTTGATGGTATCGTAAAACAAGCGGTAAACGGAGTCACCGTCGTTCGGGTAGTTCTTTGCTGCATTAATACCGCCCTGCGCGGCAATGGAGTGTGCGCGGCGCGGCGAATCCTGAATGGTAAAGTTCTTGACCTTAAATCCCATTTCACCCAGCGACGCGGCAGCGGAAGCCCCTGCCAGCCCCGCTCCGACTACAATGACATCAATCTTTCTCTTGTTGGCAGGATTCACCAGCTTCTGGTGAGCTTTATATTCTGACCATTTCTGAGCTAATGGTCCTTCCGGTATTCTTGAATTAATGACGCTCATAATCTGTCTTTTTTGCATTAAAATTTAATCATGAAATACAAAGGGATGATGGTAAAACCGGCAGCAACAATGAAGGCAAAAACCTGGCCGACTACCTGCAGCCGGGATATCCAGATCTTATTGCTGAAGCCGATGGTATGAAAGGATGACCAGAAACCATGGCTCAGGTGCATGCCAAGCAGAATCGCACCGATGATGTAAACAATGCAGTAGCCTACGCTCGCTTTAAACAAGCCCGCAACCAGCGTATAGGTATCGTGCATGACAACGCCGTCAATTTCGGTCGACAGCATCGATTCATAATTAAATTTAATGATGTAGTAAAAGTTCCAAAGGTGAATGATGAGAAAAACCAAAATCAGCGCACCTAAAACAAGCATGTTGCGCGAAGCCCAACTGCTCGAATAAGATGCATTGGACTGGGCGTAACGCACAGGCCTGGCCTTATAATTCATGTAACTGACATAAAACGACCAGACAATGTGGACAAGAAATCCCAGGGCCAGAACGGGCTCCATGATCTTGATAAAAGGATTTGTTGCCATGAAATTCGCACCCTGGTTGAATAATTCGCCACTGTCGTCAAAAATCAACAACAGGTTCGCTACCAGATGCACGCAAATGAACAGCATCAGGAAAATTCCCGAGATGCTTACAATAAATTTTCTCCCGATAGCGACAGTCAGAAAATTGCTCATAGGATAACCGTTTATATTTATAAATTAATTTTTCGCAAAAGCACCACAAAAGTAGGTTTATACCCACTTTGAACAAATAAATGTCGCTCGAAATTAGATAATTTAAAACGTTTCTAAGCATATTTCTGTCAAAAAAACCGCAAAACCTCTGGCATTAATCGGGTTAATGCATAACAGGTTGTAAAATAACTGTTAATAACGAAGAAGAACCCTGGCCCGGGTCGTCCGGAGACGGTCGAATTCTCCGCCAGGATAAACCCCATTCCCAAAGACGGCGTCATACGATCACAACCAACCAGCCGCTCCTGTTTTCAGCATGGCAAAGATAAATCAGGCGATTGTTTTGAATAAACCAGCTTTTTCCTATTTTTGCAGCGGCTTTGTGCGCGAAAAGAATGCCGCGCAAAGTTCGGCTCCGGAAGGATTAATCCCGGCGCCCTGAAAGCTGGTTCCATAGTTCAACGGATAGAACGACAGTTTCCTAAACTGTAAATCTGGGTTCGATTCCCGGTGGGACTACTAAAGAAAATCATACTTCATTCAAAACGAGCGCAATCACAGCGCTCGTTTTTTATTTTAGTCACAAACATCTACTAAATCTGTGACAACGGGAATTCAAACAAAAAAGCATGACTGTTGTTTATTTCACGCATTTAAACTATTTTTGCTGTTAATAAACAACAGTTGATGAAAACAAGAAAACAGATTTTACTCCCGAAGTTTCAGAAGATACTGGGACAGATGGGCGAAAATATCAAACTTGCGAGGAAAAGACGAAAACTGACAACCCTCCAGGTTGCAGAGCGAGCTGATATAAACCGGTCAACACTCTATCACATAGAAAAGGGAAATCCCAGTGTAGCGTTGGGAGCTTACTTTAATGTTTTTCGTGTACTTGGCTTACAGGACGATTTTCTGAAACTGGCGGCCGATGATGAATTTGGAAGAAAGCTGCAGGATCTGAAGTTAATGGGAAAATAGACGATGGCGGACAGAACAGACATATGGGTGTATGCGGATTGGAAAGGCATAATCTCGCCCAAATGTATAGGAATTTTATCGGCACAGCAGGCTAAAGGGCGAAAAGCTTACAGTTTCGAGTACAATGCTGACTGGATTAATTCTCAGGAGCAAATGCTGCTCGATCCCGACATAGCCTGGTACAGCGGACCGCAATACCCAAACCGCAAGGAGAATTTTGGTGTATTCCTGGATTCCATGCCTGATACCTGGGGACGAATGCTGATGAAAAGACGCAGTGCAATGTATGCAAAGGAAGAAGGCCGAACTGCTCCCGCATTGTATGATATCGACTATTTATTGGGCGTACATGATTTGTGCAGGATGGGTGCTTTACGATTCAAACGAGACCCCGGAGAAGAATTTCTTGACAATGATCCGGTGTCACCAACACCGCCATGGACGAACATCAGGGAATTACAATACAGTGCTGAACTGATCGAATCCGACATCAATACATCAGAAATTAAGAAATGGCTGGCAATACTGATAGCTCCCGGATCTTCACTTGGAGGTGCCAGGCCGAAAGCCAATATTTTGGACATGGAAGGGCATCTGTGGATTGCTAAATTCCCTTCAAAAAATGATACAATCAACAAAGCTGCGTGGGAATACCTGGCTTACCGGCTTGCCATTAAGGCCGGCATCGAAATGACCGAATCCCGATTAGAGCATGTGTCAGGGAAATACGATACGTTTTTCACCAAACGATTTGACCGGGATAAAAACCAGCGGATTCACTTTGCTTCGGCTATGACCATGACCGGACGCAACGAAGAGCTTATCCGGGACGATATTCCGTCATATCTGGACATTGTCGAGTTCATTCAGTTCTCAGGAACACATGTTGATGAAGACTTATGGCAACTCTGGAGAAGGATTGTTTTCAATATATTCATCTCCAATACGGACGATCACTTAAGAAATCACGGATTTATTCTGACAAATGAAGGCTGGCGTTTGTCCCCGGCATATGATGTAAATCCCTCCATTGATAAAGATGGGCTTGCATTGAATATTGATACGGACAATAATATCCTGGACATTGAGCTTGCCAAAAGCGTAGGTCCTTATTTCCGGCTAGACGAAAAAGGAATGAACACTATTCTTGAAGAAGTCAAATCCGCAGTTTCCGGCTGGCAAAGATTAGCCAGTCAGATCGGTATATCACGAAACGAACAGATATTGATGTCTGCTGCCTTCCGGGTCTAAAGATTTATAAAACCCGTTCAAAGAGCAGGTTGCGCTGAAGCAGACGTACCTCCTGAAGGTTGTCTTCGCTGATGAAAGCGTATTTTTCGATCTCCGTGAGTTTCCCGGGATTCCTGCATCACATTTATACTTTCCTTTAAGCCGGAAGATTGTTATTGCAAAGATGTTTATATTTAAACCGGCAAAAGAGATTCATGAACACTAAACTATGCATTTTTAATCCGTTTAAACCTATTCATGAAGAAACTCAAATCGGAATATGGCTTTTCTGAAAAAGAGTTTGACAGCTTCTTCAGGCAATATTATAAGCTGGCTCTTTTGATTTCAATTCGGATAACAAAGGACCTGGGTTCTTCGGAAGATATTGTTCAGGACGTCTTTTTCAACTTGTGGAAAAATCCCGGAGTTAATCCTCTTGATCCGCACCTGAAATCGTATTTACTGAAGTCGGTAAAAAACAGGAGTCTGAATTATAACCGGGACAAAGCCGATCACACGGAATTTGACCTTAGCAAACATGAATTTGTTGCTGAGGAATATAATTTTGACCGGGAAGAAAAAATTTCCAGGATCCTTCTTGAAATAGACAAACTGCCTCCGAAGTGCCGGGAAATTTTTAAGATGGTTGTCTTTAAAAAATTAAAATACAGCGAGGTAGCAGAAGAATTAAATATCACAAACAATACCATCAAAACTCAGTTGAGCATCGCTTACAAACAATTAAAAAAATTCTGCCTCATTTTTTTCTGATCTCCCCTTCACCCATTTCCTGATTTTTGTGTAGTACTTTAAAAAAGAAGAATGTCGGTATCATTCAATCTTATACGCTCAGGAGGGTGGAAACCATATGCAGCCAGATAATAATTTATATGACAGAGAGTTGACACGGCAAGAAAAGGAGATCGATGATCTGTTTGCCGATGAACATCCGATTATTGAAAAAATAGCGGATGTAAACGTCGATAAAGCGCTGAAGAAATTCTTTCACAGGAAACAAAGCTACCGGCTCCGCGCAGCTACCCTGAATACCCTGAAATATGCTGCAGCGGTTGTTTTGCTTTTGTTAACCGGATATTATGTTGCTTCCTATAAAATAAACAGGCAAAATCAGGATATTTATACTGTTTTTAATATCCCGAATTCCGAAATGGGAAATGTCGTTTTACCTGACGGCACGAAAGTGGAACTGAACTCTTCCAGTGAACTCCGGTACCCCTTGCGGTTTTTAAATTCAAGGGAAGTTTTTCTGACAGGCGAAGCGTTTTTTGATGTAAAATCTGATGCCGGCAATCCCTTTCTTGTCCATGTCGACGACTTTACGATTAAGGTTACCGGTACCCGGTTTAATATTAAAGCATATCCGGATACAAATCCTGAAGCAACTTTAGAGGAAGGAAAAATAACAGTGATCAATCATGAAGGGAACTCAATTGCAGAGCTGAAACCAAATGAGAACCTTGTTTATGATAAAATTCAAAAACGGATTTTGGTTACAACAGTAAATACCGAACAAAAAACAGGATGGAGGGAAGGAAAAATCTTCTTAAAAAATCAAACGCTCGAAGAAATATCCAAAATTATCGAACGCTGGTATCCTATCCGGGTTGTGTTTGATGACGAATCGGTAAAGCAAGTCAGACTTACGGGAACAATCTTAAAAGACAAACCTATCGAAGAACTGTTAAATGCACTTGTTAAGTCAAATTCAATTAACTTTAAATTAATTACAGAATCGAACGGAAAAAATATCGTACATATAAAACAGGGGAAAATGGAATAAAAAAGAAGCGGTGAAAAGATTAGGGACCTGTTCACCGCTTTCGATAAAACCGATAAGCTAATATCAATTTTAAACATTTCAAATTTATGAAAAAAAAATGGGAAAACCACGACCTGAAAAGGTTGTTGACTAAACTATTAAGAATTATGAAGTTAACGGCAGCAATGATTTTTATCGCGGTGTTAACTGTGCACGCCAAATCATACTCTCAACAAACCAGATTGAGTCTTTCTTTTCAAAAGACTTCCGTAGCTGACGTCCTGTCTTTTATTGAAGAAGAGACAGAGTTCTATTTCTTTTATAAGGAAAACGAACTGGATGCAGACAGGTTAATCGACATCAATGTCTCTGACAGGGATATCAATCTTATTTTGGATCAGATCCTTGACGGGACGAATCTTGGGTACTCCATCATAAACAGGTATATTGTCATCGGTCCAAAAACAGAAAAACAAGCAGAAGCGATCGCCCAACAGCAACCGGTTAAAGTATCGGGTCGTGTAACCGATTCATCGGGAGCATCCTTACCCGGAGTCACGGTCGTAGTAAAAGGTACAACCAAAGGCTCTATTACCGATGCCCAGGGAAACTATACGCTTGCGGCTGTGCCCGGAGATGCAACGCTGGTATTCTCCTTTGTGGGGATGAGGCAACAGGAAATCCCTGTCGGGGGCAAAAACACCATCAATATAACGATGGAGGAAGAGACCATTGGTATTGAGGAAGTGGTGGCTATCGGATACGGAACGATAAAGAAGAGCGACTTAACGGGCTCTGTCTCTTCCGTTCAGGGAGAACTGATCTCCGACCGGCAGACACTTCAATTGTCGCAGGGCTTGCAAGGTGCAGTACCTGGTCTGATGGTTACAAAAACAGGGAATAAGCCCGGCGACGACGCAACCATCAGAATCAGAGGGATTACAACCATTAATAACAGCGACCCTTTATATATTATAGATGGGGTACCCGGGAATATCAGCGATATCAACCCGAATGATATTGCAAATATCTCTGTCCTGAAAGATGCCGCTTCGGCATCGATATATGGTTCCAGGGCCGCTGCGGGCGTAATCCTTATTGACACCAAACGGGCACGTACCGGAACTGCAACCTTAAATTATGAAATGAAGTACAGCATGGATGTGCCGACACGGCTACCGGAATACGTCGGGGCCGTTCAATCGATGAAACTGTACAATGAAGCCAGGTGGAATGACGCGGGCAATACAGGCAGTGAATATCCGCTTTTCGCGCAGGATTTGATAGAAAACTACGCAACACTCCATGCAGATGATCCTTATGCATATCCTGATTATGACTGGCTTAGGAATACGATGGATGATTTTGCGCTAACACAAAATCATCAACTGACTTATACCATGGGGACTGAAAAATTAAAAACAAAAGCTTCTTTCAGTTATGCCAAATCAGACAAGTTATATGATGATATTGCCGAAGAAGGGGCATATTATGAACGATTTAACGCCAGGGTAAATAATGATTTGACAATCAATAGCTTTATCTCCGGAACGATTGATTTCTATTTTTCCCGTATTCTTGATAAGGAAGGAGTGGTCGGAAATAACGGAGGAGCAATAAGTCATACGATTACACCATTAAGCCTTGGGTTCAATCCCGGGTATACACCATTCTGGGAAGACGGACGCGCAACCGGCACCCGCGCCGGATATAATAATCCGGCAATTTTAAAAAATGGCGGGTCCAATACGCTATGGGAAAACCGTATCGGTGGAAAAATATCATTGGATATTACCCCGGTGAAGAACCTGCAGGTTTCAATGATCATATCCCCGAAATATAACGATACTAAAAGGAAAGACTGGCGTAAAAAAGTCCCCTATTTTGACAGGGACAACCCTGATAATATAGCAGGTTATGCTTACGGCGCTAACTCAACTTTCCTGAAGGAAATCAGAAATGAGAGCTACAATGTGACTTCCCAGCTATTGGTGAACTATGAAGGAACCCTTAGAAACCACCATTTCAATTTAATGGGAGGTTACGAAAACTATTACAGTTTCAGCGAGAATCTATCCGCGTCGAGCGATCAGTTTGAACTGAGCACATTCCCTTATTTGGGCAGAGGTAACGAAAATTATTTAGCCAACGACGGCAACGCAACTGAGCTTGCTTATCGCTCCTGGTTTGGTCGGCTCATTTACAATTATAACAGCAAATACCTGTTACAGGCCAATTTCAGGCAGGACGGATCTTCCAGGTTTCATCGCGATCACAGGTGGGGCTTCTTTCCCTCCGTTTCACTGGGATGGGTGCTTTCGGAAGAAACATTTATGAAGAACTTCTCTGATTTGTCCTTTTTAAAAATCAGAAGCTCATGGGGCGTATTGGGAAATGACAGGATTGGGAATTACCCCTATCAGAGTTCCCTCAATTTTGGGAGTAACTTACTCTACCAGGGAAGTAATATTGTCTCTGTGCTCAATGCAAAGGTCACCGATTTTGCGATTGAAGATATTAGCTGGGAAACAACGGAAACATATGGCCTGGGCATCGATGCCTATTTCTTTGACAACAAGCTGAGGTTCACGGGAGATTATTACAAAAAAACGACCCATGATATGTTACTGGCACTGGAGATACCTGATTACATGGGGGTATCGAATCCTGACCAGAATACCGGGAAAATGAATACAACCGGATGGGAGTTTGAAATAGGATACGCGAATAAAAAAGGAGACTTCAGTTATTCCGTGTCGGCTAATCTTTCCGATTTCAAATCCGAAATGGGAGATTTGGGTGGAACGGAATTTTTGGGAGTTCAAATAAAAAGAAAAGGCAGTGAATTCAACGAATGGTATGGCTATAAATCGGATGGGTTGTTTCAAACGGAAGAAGAGTTAACTGATTTTCCAACCCTGAATTCCACTGTCCGGGTCGGAGACATTAAACTGCTTGATATAAACGGTCCTGAAGGAAAACCAGACGGGATCATCTCGCCCGATTATGACCGCGTGTTACTCGGCGGATCGTTACCCCGTTTTATGTACGGCGGGAATATCGGTATGAAGTATAAAAATGTTGATCTCTCGTTAGTTTTTCAGGGTGTTGGGAAACAAAATAAAAGGATCCTGCCGGATATGGTTAAACCATATGATCAGGTTGATCAGGAGATTTCCGAAGAATATGCAGAGCACTATTGGAGCGCTTATCAAACACCCGAAGAAAACCTGAGTGCAAAATATCCGAGGTTTACAAAAAATGCCTTTCCGCAAATGTTTGCCTTTTCCGATTTCTGGATGTTTAACGGAGGATACTTCCGGTTGAAAAACGTGATGCTTGGTTATAACTTACCCGCCCGGTTTATTGAAAAGTGCAATATCCAAAACGTACGGGTATATGGGAACGTATCGAACGTTTTTTCCCTCGACAATTATTATCCCGGATGGGATCCGGAATCATCTCCCAGTGATTACTGGATCACCCGTACTTTCCTTATCGGCCTTTCTGTCACATTTTAAAAAGAACTGTTATGAAGAATTTTAAAAATAAATTGACCATTGCTGCGGGACTTATTTTCCTGATAACCAACGCGTGCAGCGAGTTGAATCTGGATCCCTTATCTTCTGCTTCCACCGAAAACTGGTATTCTTCCGCTGAAGAATTTGATATGTCAATGAACTATTTTTATGGAATATCTTACTGGGATCAACAATTCAGTCCCGGATCCCGCGACCTTTGGACCGACGATCTGATCTGGAGAGATCAGGTATCGACTCTTGAGGGCGGTTCCCTTGATGCCGGTACCGGCTTTATAAAAACACTATGGAGTCAAAATTACCAACAGATTCAAAATGCGAACCGGGTAATTGAACAAATTCAGGATGCGGAAGGGATCTCGGATGAGAGAAAAGAACAATTAAGAGCAGAGGCGATGTTTCACAGGGCCTCGCGGTATTCCGAGCTGATATTTCTATGGGGCGATGTTCCGTATTATACAAATGTTTTGACGGTAGATGAAGCTTTTTCTTTATCGAGAAGAGATAAAAATGAAATCCTTCAGGAGATTTATAAAGATTTCGATTACGCATCTCAGTATTTACCATTAGAGTACAGTGGCTTCCAACGTGCAACAAAAGGCGCCGCCTTAGCTATGAAATCGCGGATTGCCCTGTATATGGGAGACTACGAAGTTGCCCGCGATGCAGCTAAAGCCTGCATTGATCTGGGAGTTTATGAGCTTTACCCAAAATATGAAGATGTTTTTGCAAAAAAAACAGGATTATCAAAAGAAGTCATCTTCGCCATACCCCGATCAAAAGATTATGGCGTTGTGCTTGGTGCCCATGGTTCTCAGCTGTGCACCAGAACACCGGGAGGATTTGTGGTTCGCGGCCCTTCATGGCAACTGCTTGCTTCGTATTTATGCACCGATGGTTTACCCATCGACGAATCTCCCCTGTTTGATCCCCATAATCCGTTTCAAAACAGAGACCCCAGGTGCAGTCAAACAATTATAGCGTTCGGCTCTCAGTTTGCGGGTGTTACTTACGAACCGCATCCGGATTCTCTCAAAGTGTTCAACTCAAATACGGGCAGCTATGTAACAAATAAAGATTCCCGGGGGAATGACCGGTTTGCTTCCTATAACGGCCTGGCAGTGAGGAAATGGATAAACAGTGAAGCCGCTGACTGGCTGAGTAACCTGGCAGACCCGCTCAACATTGTGATGCGTTACGCAGATGTATTGCTGTTTTACGCGGAGGCTAAAATTGAATTAAACGATATTGACCAGTCTGTTTTAGACGCGATCAATCAGGTGCGTGCCCGCGCTTATGAAGTAAATCTCGATTCACCCGGTTATCCTAAAGTAACGACTACCGATCAAGATGAATTAAGAAAACAATTACGGGTCGAGAGAAGAATGGAATTTGGCTTTGAAGGAATGCGTCGGTATTGTGACCTGGTCAGGTGGCGGTTGGCTGAAAAAGTCATGAACATGTGGACATATGGCATCTTATCTTCTGCCGCCGACCTTCGCAATAAAGTTGTCAAGCCGGGTTTGTGGTTCTGGCCGGATACTCCTCCAATCGATGAAGACGGCATTGCACTTTTTGAAGAAACCAACATGTTTAAGGAAGGCAGAATAAGAAGACTGGCAAAACGATCATGGCCGAACAGGCAGTATTTATGGCCCATCCCAACCAGTGAGATACAAATCAATGACAATCTGGTA
>JBFXKJ010000032.1:0-26792 GCA_050173895.1 Mangrovibacterium sp.
GGAGCATTTTGGACTTGATCTGGCAACGAAAGATAAAACGGTGGAGCAAGTCTGCCTCGAAAATCTGCTGAACAAGGAAGTCTTTGTTGCGATCGCAAATCTCTACAATGGATTTAATCCGGAAGGGGTTACCCATTTCGAAAAAACCGATGCCGGAACAATGATTGCTTTCCTGGCACGCAGCCATCAATTCTACCTGAATGAAAAGCTCCCTGAAATCCAGAGTATCATTGATCAGCTTCTCCCGCATAAGGATACCAGTCTGCCGGAAATAAAGCTCATTGATGTTTTTTTTAAAGAATACCGCCGGGAAGTAGAAGAACATTTGAGTTATGAGGATGAAGTTGCCTTTCCTTATTTCCTCGACTTGCTTTCCCCCTCTCCAGTAGTCAGGAAAAGCAATAACAGGTTCTCAGCTGACCAGTACCAGGATCATCACACCGATATCGAGACAAAACTGAATGAATTGAAAAAGTTGTTGGTCAGGCATATTTCATTAAAGGAAAATCTTCGCCTAAGAAGAAAGCTCCTGATCAATCTCTTTGAACTCGAGGATGATTTGAACGTTCACTCCATGATCGAAGAATCTATGCTGATTCCGCTGATCAAAAAAATTGAAAAAGACAACTCTCGTGAACCCCTGTAGAATTAATATTGCCCTGGCAGAACCTTCACAAATCGTCAGCGAAGGTTTAACAACGATTCTGCTGAAGGCAGAAGCCCATAACCATGTCTTTCGTTTTGACAACCTGAACGAAATGCTTACAGCAATTCCCACGCTCGGGATCAGTCTCGCGATCATCAATCCTTCCCTGATCAAAAACAGCATTCCTGAATTTGTTCATAAAAGAAGTCTCAATCAACCGATGCCGTGGATCGGGATTCTTTACAGCCTCCCGGAGCGGGAGATTCTTCCCCTGTTCGATGCCACCATTCATATCACAGACACACCGGCACAAATTACCGATACCATCCACCAACTGATGATGAACCGTTGTCACTGCGGCAATACGCCGCAATGCGAAAGCCTTACCTCCCGTGAAACGGAGATCCTCAGGCAGATCACCCTGGGTTTGTCGAACAAAGAAATTGCAGACAAGTTGAATATCAGCATTCACACGGTAGTCAGTCACCGCAAAAATATCATTTGTAAAACAGGCATCAAAAGCCAGGCAGGACTGGCCATCTATGCTATCTCTAACAAGATCATCGCGATTGAAAGCTTCTCAGGCTGATTTTTATCCCCTTTTCACTGGATTTTCCTTTGAAAAATCCCGCCGATACGGGATTGCCGGTTTTCGCCCGCTGAAGTTATTTTACATCCAAAATTTATGCGGGATAACAATCGGATGCGGAGAATCTCTTCTTTCCTGCAGCCTAATTTAACAATTTCAATTGACCTTTAATTTTCAGAAACATGAAGAAAATAATCACCCTGTGCCTGGGCATTTTTTTAACATTCCAGGCCATGTCACAGAAAAAAACCGATGCCATGCTCTTTGGCGATGTGAAGTCGGCGACAACCCGGGAACACATTCCTTTTGCAACCGTCTCGGTTAAAGGCACGCGCATAGGAACCGTCGTTGACGGATCGGGGCACTATAAGCTGGCTAATCTTCCTTTGGGCAAATGCGTCCTCGTGGCGCAAGCTGTAGGTTACCGGTCACAGGAGAAAGAAGTGATCACCGAAAAAGGGAAAGCCATGACCGTGTTCTTCGAACTGGAAGACGATATCCTGAACCTGGAACAGGTTGTTGTGACCGGCACCCGGACGCAACATTACATCAAGGATGTTCCGGTACGCACCGAAGTGATCACCGCCAAATCGATCGAAAATAAAAATGCCGGGACCCTCTACGAAGCGCTCGACGCAACTCCCGGCGTCCGGGTCGAAAATCAATGCCAGTACTGCAATTTTACCATGGTCAGGATGCAGGGGCTGGGAGCTGAGCACACGCAGGTGCTGATCAATGGACAGCCTATGTACTCGGGTTTGGCCGGAGTCTATGGTCTCCAGCAGCTAAGCACGGTCGATATTGAAAGGATCGAGATTGTCAAGGGGGCCGGCTCCGCCTTATATGGCAGCAGTGCCGTTGCCGGTGCCATTAATATCGTTACAAAAGAGCCACCGCTCACACCAGAGACCAACCTGGACGTCCAGTTCGGTCAGTATCACACCAACCGCTACCGGATTTCCTCGTCCATGAAAAACGGCAAAGGAAATCTTGGCTTGAACATATACGCCCAACGCCTCTCCGACGACGCGCTCGATGAAACCGGCGAAGGAAACTCGAAAAGAGAGGTGAAAAATAAAGACGGGATTTCCGACCGGGTGGAATCGAAACTAACCAATACCGGCTTTGATCTTTACCTGGAACATCCGTTCTTCTCCAATGACAGGCTGATTATACGCGGAAAATCAGTTTTTGAAAATCGTGCCGGAGGTACCATGACCGACGATTATTACATGAACCCGCTCACCGACGGAACCGAAAATATCACGACCGACCGTTATGAGACAGACCTTCAATACACGGCAAAAATAAAAACAGACTCGGAATTGAATTTTTCTCTCGTGTATGTAAGCCATAAGCGAAAGGCCACAAACGATTCCTTTCTTGGCGACTATATGGATACGCACGATAACGAGGTTCCCGACCTGCGGATCATGCGGCCTTACCTGGCCGATGAAAATACCTGGACCTCCACCCTGAGCTTCAGTTCCAGCCGGGGAAAACACAGTTTACTGTTCGGGGCTCAGGCGTATTTTGACAAGCTGCAAGAATCGGGCATGTACGTCGTGGTTGACAATGAAAGCGATTATTACGGTGAACCATACAAATCGATCGCCGACAAATCTGCGCACGAATTTGGCGCCTTTATCCAGGATGAATGGGCTCTGACAAACAAATTGATGGTGGTGCCCGGTATTCGTATTGACTACCATCATTCTGAAGAAGAATACAATACAGATCAGCGGGTTTTTGCCTCAGCCAACTTCCCGAAAACGGATTTTGACGAAACCAGCATCAACCCGCGTGTGGCGCTCAAATACGTCCTGTCTCCACGGATCACTTTCCGGGCCTCGGCCGGGTCGGGATTCCGCGCTCCCTACGGATTCTCGGAGGATCTTCATTTATGCAGTGGTTCGCCACGGGTATGGAAATCGTCCGATCTGGATCCGGAGAAATCGGTCAGCTATAACCTGTCGGCCGACTACTACGGAAATCGTATCCGGGTCAGTGCAAACCTCTTCCGGACCGATTTAAAGGACAAGATTGGCTTTACTGATGCCGACAAGCAGGTCGCTGCACTGGGATATGATTATCAATGGCGGAATATTGACGATGCCTTTGTTCAGGGAGTCGAGCTGTCGGTCATGGCTAACCTGGCCAAATCGCTCGATCTGGGTGTAGATTTCACAGTCAACCAGGGCGAATATGATCATGTTCGCGAAGACTGGTCAGGAACCCCGTACGAAGAAGAAAGCAAATCGATTTCCCGGTTTCCCTCGACCACCGGCAATGTCAAACTGGAGTATACACCGGGGAAGTGGAACTTCAGCCTGACGGGCAGTTACCAGGGACAGATGTACATCGACTACAACAACGAAGACATTGATCCGGAAACCGGCAATCAATCGAAAATTAAGGAAACCGATCCGTACATGTTGTTTAATGCCCGTGTTTCGAAAAAGATCAAACGATTTAAACTGTACGCCGGCGTGAATAATATTTTCAATTACGTGCAGGACGAAAAACACCTGGACGACGCCGCCTTCATGTATGCGCCTGTTTTCGGGACGCTGGTCTACGGGGGAGTCTCCATTCAGCTCATCCAGTAATGAGCTGTACAGGGGAAAACAGCTCCCCACATGAATGAACAGCCGATGTTTTATCCTTGAAACATCGGCTGTTCATTCATCCGCAGACAATCTGGTTCCTTCAACCTTCACTCAGACCCTTAATTCTTCGTTATCGCTCTTCGTAGGCTTTTTTGAGCGTTTCAATATCCAGCTTTTTCATCGGCATAAAAGCCTGCGTAACGCGGCGAACCGAAAAGGGCCGGTTGCGGCTAATCCTTACCATCGCCATTTGCACCCCTCGGCTCAAGGGTTCGCTCGATTTTCTTCCTTAATGTCAAAAATTTCGTTTCTGTCCCAGTCAAGCCAGTAATGAATGGCGTTGCGCCGGACAAGATGCCAGTATCCTTCGTCTGTTAAGCCGAATTTCACAATTCCCTCTTTGATGTCGTCATTCACCTGCTTCAGGTATTCCGGCTTCAGCGAAATCTCCACAGACCTGCCCTTATAAGAGAAGATCGCCGCAGGCCTGGTCACAGCGCCGGCAGCCAGATGAATCGTTCCCATTCCCAGGGTGGCTCCGGTACTTACCTGAATCCCGTCATTGAGACAACTAAAGGGCGGTTTTGCTCCTGCGAAACTGGTCACCTCGGCCTGATCCCGCTCCGCTCCCAGCAGTTCACGGGCTTTAATCCCCATCTTCGCTCCGATAATGGAGAAAACGCCCAGGTGCCCGTGAAACTCATCGGTCATCACATTCGCTTTCCATTCTTCCATTCCATACCGGACGATTGCGGAATCCATGATCTGACGGACATCGTAGGTATACAATATCCGTTCTTTCGGAAAGCCGTTGAAAACAACATTTTCTGCAAAAATATACTTCCCCTTAATCATCTCTTCAATAACTTCTTTCACCGGGCCGGCATCATAATCGCGATTATAGCGTACGCCTGCGTTGCCGTCCGCTACATCCATGTCGAATAGCTCAGGATTGGTCACATAAACGGCAACGAGATCGTCATAAAGGCGCAGGTGTCCTTCTGCCAGCCGCTTTAAAACAGCCTGTTGGGAATGGACCTGAAACAGGACCTCAGCCAGGCGGGTATCACTCCCCGAACAGCTAAGGTTGAACGAATGATCCAACCTGGTTTCCTTCTTTTGGAGATTTGAAATCACATCGACCCGTATACCTGACTTCAGTACCAGATCCGCGGCCGGCTTATCGCATTCATAATTAAAGCCCTTCAGGGGCGCCGCCGAATCGTTATACCAGATTAACCTGTGTACCTTCGATATAGCCGACGCATCCGCACGGACGAGGTCTGCAACATTGGTCAGCGGTCCCAAACAAACGAGTGTGATGTCGCTATCCTGAGCCAGGATTTCACGAAGCAATCCGACGGCACTTTGGCTGGATGGGTTCGCAATGCCGCCCTTTCCCCAGCTTAGCTGCCTGTTAAACCCGCTCCAGGGAGGATGTACACCCTTCAGCACTTTTCCCGTCGCTACAGGCACCGAATCTCTGCCAAATTCACGCAGCAATGCCAGTACCTTTTTCCGTCCGTCGGCGGGAGTTAACGAACCGTCACTCACTAAAATCCCTTTGATCCGGATTTCCGCACATGACAGCAGTAAACTGATCGCCCGCATATCATCGATGGCACAATCAGTGTCGATAACGATCTCCCGGACGGTTTTAATGTGCATCGGACTGGACCACAACCTTAAACTCAAAAGACAAAGAATGCTAAAAACAAAAAATTGCTTCATTTTCTAATTTTTTAAAATTCAAAAGACATCCAATTTCAACACATTTTCTTGGTTTCCGGCTTTCTGCTCCCGCAACACCCAGTTCTGCCTCCGAATACCATTGCTCAGGCGAAACATGCACAACTGCAATTCTCAATTTGCACCCTTTTACACCCCGGCGATCGTTATTTACACCCATTTACACCCCGGCTCGCCGGTACTGCCGGATTTTCCGGGAATACTACCCCTTAGACCCCAAGCTTCAGCATTTACACCCTTTTGCACCCCAATTTGCACCCTTGCCGCCGAGGCACCCAGGTTTTCCGAAAATTTTACACACTTTTAAACCCCCTCTTTTTAGCATCTGCCTGCCGGGCACGGTCAGCCCTGGAATTGCATGCCTAAAAATGGATGTTGAATCCGACAAAAGCGACAAACCCCGGCATCGGATAGCCGGAATTGATCTCATAGTCTTGGTCTGTCAGGTTTTCCAGTTTCACAAACACATCCGCCGATTCACTGATCGCCAATGCGGCTCTTGAATGGATCAGCGTATAGCTTTCTTTGACCGCCTGAGGGGCCACCTGCGTATAAAGTTCGCTCACATGCTGCGCAGAGAGATGGAACTTAAATTTCCTCCACTTCCAGCTCGCACTCGCAACCCAGTGCTGCTCAGGAGTTGCCACAACCGGTTCATCCATTGAAATATAGCTATAATTCGCATGAATGGTTAAAAAATCGACAGGTTTGTACGTTCCCGAAAACTCAATCCCTTTATTCGAGAACGTTCCTGTGTTCTCAAACTTTGCCCCGTTCGATCCCGGAACTGTCCTGATCAGGTTGTCCCCCTCCGATTTGAACAGGGTTAATTCGAGTGAAAGCCTGTTTTCTGCCAGCTTCTGAAGCATACCTGCTTCGTAATTAATCATCCGTTCCGGCTTCAGATGTTCGTTTGCCGTTCCCCACATGTACAATTCGCGAATCGTGGGACTGCGGAAGCCTTTTGCAAGAGAAGCTTTAAAGACGGTTGCGTCACCGGCATGGTATGCCATTCCCGCTGAAGGAACAGGTTCACTGCCGTAAACGCTGTTGTGCTCAAGCCTAAAGCCGGCATTGAGCACCAGCTTTTTCAGCAATTCCTGCTGAATGTATGCATAACCGGCAGCCTCGCAAACGGTGGTGTCAGTAAATATCACTCCGCTCCCATTTAGAGCTTTCCGGTTCTCGGCTTTGCCTCCATATTTTTTGTAATCGAAACCGGCAGTGATTGTAGTTCCTTTGAAAAGCTTAACCGCCTGATACCAGATAAGGCCAAAATTGTTGTCAAGAGAATGAAAACCATCGGATAGATTATGCTCCCCGAAATTATAAAAGAACCTGAACGAACCGTTCGTCTTTTCATGCGCATTACTGATGGCAAATGCACCCATTCCTCTTACGATGTCAATTGTGTTTCCTGCATTGGAGCCCACAGGTCCCGGGTCAGTTGCTGCAAAGTCAGCAAGGCTGAAGTCCGCATTGATTTTCAGATGCGGGTTTAGCTCATATCCCATCCGGACATACCCGTTATTGATCGAAAAATCGGAAGAATCGCGGTGCCCTTCGGTCTGGTCATGATTAAAAGAGGCAAACACATTGAAATTCTCTTTCCTGAACCCGCCGTTTGCCATGTATTTCTGCGTGTCGAAACACCCGTACATTAACCGGGCGTTTCCCCTGAATCCATCTTCCTTTTGTTCTTTTGTAATCAGGTTGATCACACCTCCCATCGCATTGGTACCGTATAACGTCGAGGCTGGCCCCCGGATCACCTCCACCCTTTCAATATCCGAAGCTACGTACGCATCGGGCAAGGGGTGTCCCATGATGCCCATAAACTGCGGATTCCCGTTCAGCAAAATCAACACCTGCGTATTCGGACTTCCGCCGATGCCCCTCAGACTGATCTGTCCGGCCGATCCGGTCGATACGCCAAAACCTGTTATGCCCCTTTGGGTCACAAAAAGCCCGGGAATCTGCTCCGACAAAACAGGCAGCAAGGCCGACTCTGAACTGTTCTCAATTCGTTCGCTGGTGATAACGGAAACCGTTAAGGGAACATTGTTCCGGCTTACAGCGGTCCTGGTTCCGGTAACCACAACCTCTTCCAGATCAACCCTGCTGAGCGTGTCTTTTACCCCCTGCCCCCTTGAATGACCGCAGAGCGCCAACACGCAGAGTGCCAATACCGTTATAAAGAAAACAAACACCCGACAAAGGAGCATAGTATTATGTTTTTAGAAATTCGTGTTACTTCAACCACGAAACACCCCTTCTCCCACTATCCTCCCCTGAATAAGTGTTACCTTAATATAAATTCGTGTTACGAAGATAATAAAAGGAACGACTCCCGTAACCAGCGATCTGGCTTTCTTTCGTTATTTAGATCCGATAAGAATATTGCGAAGCCGAGCCGACCGACAAGCTTGCGATCAGCAAATGGAGAAAGTCAACATGCATCGGGGCATCTGCAATGATACCTCAAATCGTAAAGGTGTCTTCAGGGTATCCTTAATCCCGGCATTAAGTAGATGACCAGGACAACACCGCCAATGAGGATCGTAAGGGTCAAAAGCAGGGGAAGGAAGGAAGAAGGCTGATAGTCGCTGCGATCGATGTGCTTTCCTGTACGGCGGTACTGCATAAATGAGAAAACGGCCAGGACAATTCCGACAGCCACCATAATGACTCCAATGCTGGTCGAATATCCCCTTACCGGCAGTACCAGCTTCCCTTCCATCAGAACGGAGAGCTGTTTCATAAACAAGCCGAACTTGACGATCACGAAGCCCAATCCGATAAAAGCCAAACCGGTCCGCACCCAGGCCAGAAACGTACGTTCATTGGCCAGATGCTCCCTCGATTTATCTGCACTCTCCTTGCTCATGAGCAATAAATTACTGTTTAAAGATAGGCCTTTGGTCCGAATAAGGCAACAAGACGGGCAATTATCAAGCCCCGCGACGGAATGAACTTACCGCTTAACCTTAGTTGATTTTTACGAATGCCATTCCCAAGTGCAGATAGTTATCATTGACCAGGACCATTAACCATATCAAAGAATCGTCGCTGAATCGTGCGGGTTAGTTTTCCGGGTGAACCATCGCCTATAATCTTGCCGTCGATGTTCACCGCCGGTGTGACCTCGCTTCCGGTGCCCGCAATAAAAACCTCATCGGCCGCTTTCAGGTCGGCTTCCGTTATTTCTTGTTCCACGAACGGGATCTCCGCCTGCCGGCAAATTTCCATGATAACCCGCTCTGTGATCCCCGGCAAAACATGGTTGGAAGTGGGATGTGTACAGACTGCCCCATTTCTGACCCACATTACACTTGAATGGGAAGCTTCGGTCACGATGCCTCTTCGTATAAATATCACCTCGCCAGCTCCCTCATCAACGGCTTTCTGAAAAGCCAGCACATTGGGTAACAAGGCAACCGACTTGATATCGCATCTCGACCAGCGGAAATCTTCGGCAGTAATCACTTTGATCCCGTTCAATTGCTGATCTTTGTTCGCAGCAAAAGGAAAGGCGTACGCATAAACGGTCGGAATGCAGTGCGCAGGGAACTGGTGTATCCGGGCATGGCTGCCACGGGTGATTTGCAGATAAATGCCGGCCTCCCCTCCTCCGAGATCATTTTTCCCGATCAGTGCCCGGAAAACATCCTCCAACTGATCACAGCCGTCAAAATCCAGGCGGATCTCTCTCAAACTCCTTTTCAGCCGCTCCAAATGATCCGCAAACCGGAAAGGAATTCCCCGATAGTATTTGATCACTTCATAAATGCCGTCGGCAAAATTAAAACCACGGTCGTCGGGTGAAATGAACGCCTGGCTCTTCTCCACGAAACGGCCATTTAAGTATACAATTTGATCCATTCCCGCGGTCTGTTAATGAGGCTTCTAAAATAATGATTATTCGGCTCTGCAGCAATAAAGTTATCACTATTTATGGGGCTGAATTATGGGACTGCCGTAGAGAGATACCGTCACAATGAGAAGAATATTCCACAAAGTCAATAGTGCAGAAAACCAGCTACTAAGGGGAGGAAACTTTCATTGGCTTAAAGGAATCGGGGACAGGAGCAGTGCTCACATATACACTGTTTATCAAACAGATAAACCAAACAGTTTATTCAAAAGCAAAAGCATGGTACAGTAATTGAAGCCCTCGTCCGAAACAATAATAAGAATGCGATGAGTAAAACGGTAGGCGACTTTTTAATCGAACGGCTTTCAGAGTGGGGAGTGAAACGAATATACGGATACCCGGGTGATGGCATTAACGGAATTATGGGAGCCCTGGGACGGGCCGGTGATACCATCCGGTTTATTCAGACCCGCCACGAGGAGATGGCTGCGTTCATGGCCTGTGCACATGCCAAGTTCACGGGAGAAGTAGGTGTGTGCCTGGCGACCTCCGGTCCCGGGGCCATTCATTTGCTAAACGGCCTGTATGATGCCAAAATGGATCACCAACCGGTGGTTGCCATTGTGGGGCAACAGGCCCGGGCGTCGCTGGGCGGATCATACCAGCAGGAGGTCGACCTCATCAGCTTATTCAAAGATGTGGCTTCCGAATATGTTCATATGGCCTCTTCTCCGGTACAGGCCCGACACCTGATTGACCGGGCTGTGCGTATCGCCAAGGATCAACGGACAGTAACCTGCATCATTTTTCCAAATGATATACAAGGTGAAGGTGCCGTAGAAAGACCGCCGCATAAACACAGCACTATTCACAGCGGCATTGGATTTCCATCGTCCAGGATCATCCCTGAGGAAACTGAACTCAGAAGAGCGGCCGACATACTGAACAAAGGGAAAAAGGTCGCCATTCTTGTTGGTGCCGGGGCCCTGCATGCCGCAGAAGAAGTAAAACGGGTCGCTGATCTTTTGGGCGCTGGTGTAGCCAAAGCGCTGCTGGGAAAAACGGTGCTTTCCGATTACCTGCCATACGTAACAGGTTCAATCGGCCTGCTTGGGACAAGACCAAGCTATGATATGATGATGGACTGCGATACCTTTCTCATGATCGGTTCAAGTTTTCCTTACCCGGAATTTCTGCCTGAGGAAGAGTCGGCCCGCGGTATCCAGATCGATATTGACGGCCGAATGCTAAGCATTCGCTATCCGATGGAATTGAACCTGAAAGGAGACAGTAAAGCCACGCTCAGAGCCCTGCTGCCACATCTGGAATATAATGAAGATCGCTCCTGGCGGAAAAAACTGGAGAAAGATATCGCCGACTGGTGGAAAGTGGTCGAATCGCGGGCCATGAAATCGGCCGATCCGGTTAACCCAGAACGGGTATTTACTGAACTCTCATCCAGACTGCCCGACGATGTGATCATCACGGCCGACTCCGGGTCGGCCGCCAACTGGTTTGCCCGCAACTTAAAAGTCAAAGAGAGCATGTTGGCTTCTTTATCAGGAAACCTGGCTACGATGGGACCGGGCGTACCTTATGCTGTCGCGGCCAAATTTGCTTTTCCCGAACGGCCGGTCATTGCGCTCGTAGGAGACGGCGCCATGCAGATGAACGGCAACGAGGGACTGATCACGGTCGGCAAATACTGGAAAGAGTGGAAAGATCCCAGACTGATTGTAATGGTACTGAACAACCGTGACCTGAATCAGGTGACCTGGGAACAACGTGTACTGGAAGGTGATCCTAAATTTGAAGCTTCGCAGAACCTGCCCGATTTCCCCTATGCCGGCTATGCGGAATCGATTGGATTGAAAGGCATTCGTATCGATCAGCCTGAACAGTTACCGGAGGCCTGGGATGCCGTACTACGGGCCGACAGGCCATCGGTTCTGGAAGTGGTCGTCGATCCCGAAGTGCCGCCGTTGCCACCCCATATCACCTTTGAACAAGCGGTCAGCTATGCAAAGGCACTCTTCAAGGGAGACCCTAACCGGGGAAAAATGATCATCCAGACATTGAAAAGCAAAATGGCTGAATTCTAAGGATCCGGATGTGGTTCATCCGGATCCTTATTCCTGTCGGCAAGCGTTATTTTGTTTTATCCGGTGCATCCGGGACCGGAGGCAGCGGCTTGTATTGTTCTTTAACCTGCTGCTTAATCACGTCAATGGCCTTATTCAACTGAGCATCCTTTCCCATATACTCCTGATAAGGATCGTTGTCCAGAACGATATCAGGGTCAACACCGTATCCTTCGATGATCCATTCGCTCTTTTCGGAAGAGAAAGATGCAAACTCGGGCTTTCTCAGGTCTGCGCCGTCAATAAACGGCAGCGACCCGCTGATTCCCACGACTCCACCCCAACTGCGGGTTCCGATCGTCGTTCCAAGTTTATAATGTTTAAATCCGTAGGGGAACAGGTCACCATCGGACGCTGAATAGCGGTCCAGCAGGAGCACTTTGGGACCGAGCACCATCTGGTTGGGGACCGGCAGCGGATGCGACATATTGCGGCGCATATTGGCACGCTGGACTTCCCGTTGCAGGCGTTCCAGGATCATCGGCGATACATTGCCGCCCCCGTTTCCGCGGTCATCAATGATCAGCCCTTTTTTATTGAGTTGCGGATAAAACAAGCGTGCAAACATGTTCAATCCGTCGGGTCCCATGTCGGGAATATGCAGGTAACCCACTTCCCCGTTCGTGGCTTTGTTTACTTTTTCAATGTTTGCCTGCACCCAGTTCAGGTAATACAGCCCCGATTCTTCTCCGATGGGTGAAATGATCGTTTTGCGGACTCCTGTTTCAGAAGGTTTGCTGTTCACCGTCAGTTCCACCTCCTGTCCCACTTTTCCCACCAGCAGCGAATAGACATCAGGCGTTGTTTTGGCACTCACCCCGTCGATCGCAATGATGTAGTCGCCTTCATTCACGTTTACACCGACCTCGGTCAAGGGCGAACGCAGCCTGGAGTCCCAGTTTGCCCCTTTCAGGATCCTGTCAATTTTAAAATAGCCCGATGCATCGGCACTGATCTTTGCTCCCAGCAGACCTGTTTTGATCCGCGGCACTTCCGGCCGTTGACCGCTCTGCACATAAGCGTGACCCACACTTAGTTCGCCGATCAGTTCACCGATGATATAAGTCAGATCATCCCGGTGGCGGACATAGGGAACCAACACGGCATATTTGTCGTGCATGGCCTTCCAATCGAGCCCGTGCATATTGTCCACATAGAAGAAGTCGCGCATCTGTCTCCAGCTTTCGTCATAAATCTGCTTCCATTCCTGCTGATAGTCGACCCAGGCCTTCATGTGCGACAAATTGATCTCTTTATCCAGCTTCGCCGGCCTCGATGCATTCGGAAGGTCCATCATATACCAGTTCTGCCCTTTACGGGCCAGCAGTTTCTTGTTATTGGGAGAAACGGTAAAACCAAATTCGCCCATGGTTGTTTCCTTCTTCTCCTTCAGATCATAAAACTTTGCTTTCAGCCCTCCGTCATACTCATTGTAATACACTACATTATCAACACAGGACACGTTCCCGTAATTGGAAGCACCGACAGGCAGAGAAACAATGCGGCCGGTGATTCCATCCAGGTCAATAACCATCTTCACATCGTTCATTTTGGCATCCTTCTTTGTCTCTTCTGTTTTCTTTGCCTCTGAGTCGGCTCCCGGCCCCGCCGTCTTTACACTGTCATTTTTCAGGGCAAAGGGGGAAGGCGTATTTTTCGCAAGAATAGCCAGGTAGATCCGATCCATTTTGGTATAAGCGTGATTCCATTCCGTTTCGCTGTATGTCGGATTAAAATCGCGCTCCGACACAAAAACAATGTATTTACCGTCGGACGAAAACGCAGGTGAACCCGAGTTATACCAGTTATCGGTGACATCCGAAATCTCGCTGGTTTCGATGTTATAAACCACCACCTTGGTAAACATGTTCTCCGTTGGGAGTGTAAACGTAATCCATTTGCTATTGGGTGACCAGTTAAATGAATTGATCAGTCCATATTCGGCCTGGCATACCCGGGTCACTTTTTTGGAGTCGACATCGACGTAATTCAGCCGGAGCTTCCGGTCGGAATAAGCTATTTTTTTGCTGTCGGGCGACCAGGCAATACCGAAAATATAGGTATCGGCACCTTTTGTCAGTTGGATAGCTTCTCCGTTTCCATACTGATCCCTGACATATATCTCAAACTCGCCCGACTGATCCGACAGATAAGCCACTGAGCGGCCATCGGGCGACCATACTGCTCTGCGCTCATGAATACCCGCGGTTTTTGTCAGGTTGTGCGTGATCCCGTTTTCGGCCGGAACGCTGAAAATATCTCCCCTGGCGCTGAAAACAGCCCGCTCGCCATCTGGCGCCGGCTCGCCCTGAAAAATCAGCTTCGAGGCATCTTTCCATTCATTCCTGGCATATATAAAATCGTTCTGAATATAAACGGGCACTTTGACCGGTTTTTTATCCTTCACATTCATTTTATAGATGTACCCGCCGTTCTCAAAAACGATGAAGTCGCCACCGATCGACGGAAATTTGATATCATATTCCGTAAAGTTGGTTACTTTCTCTTCCTTACCTGTTTTTGTGTTGTACACAAACAAATTCATGGTACGGTCACGGTCGGACAAGAAAAAGATCTCATCGCCTGCCCACATCGGGAACAGATCCTGCGCCGGACTGCCGGTAATCTTCTTTACCTCTTTCGTTTTGAAGTCAAAAATCCATATGTCATCGGCCATTCCTCCCTTATAGTACTTCCAGGTCCGGAATTCACGGAATACGCGGTTAAATGCCAGCTTGCTGCCGTCGGGAGAATAGCTGCAAAAACCGCCTTCCGACAAAGGCAGTTCGGCTGACAATCCGCCCTGAACCGGGACATTGAAAAGCTGGCCTTTAAAATCATTGAAGGTCTGCTTTCTCGACCGGTAGGTGATGCTCTTTCCGTCGGGGGTCCAGCCCATGACGATGTTATTGGGTCCCATGCGGTCCGACAGCAGGTCACGGCCTAAGGTCGCCGTATAGGTAACCCGGTTGGGGATTCCGCCTTCGGCAGGGATCACAAACACCTCGGTATTGCCGTCGTACTGTCCGGTAAAAGCGATCTGGCTGCCATCGGGTGAAAAACGGGCAAACATTTCATAACCGACGTCGCTGGTCAGCTTGCCGGCAGTTCCTCCATCGGCCGGTACCGTGTACAGATCACCCGCATAGGTAAAAACAATCTGATTGCCCGATATAGCCGGGAACCGCAACAGCCGCGACTCGGACGGAGCTGCGGCAACAACGCCTGCTGCTAAAACGCTCACAAGGGTGAAGAGTAAATGTAATTTCCTCATGTTTTGTATGTTTGAATATAATCTTTCCTCTGCTGATTTGTCCCTTTTTGCCGGGATTCTTCCCCTTCTTTAGTCTGTATCCTGTTTAACCCATTACAAAGAAAAGAAGGAATCATCAGTCCTGAATGATATCTTCATGCGAATTTATTCATAAGAGACATAAATTCCTATAAACGGCACTTCACCGGCAGAAATTTATCGATCGGCCATTTCGCTGTGCGGAGGAAGCAAAATTATTCTATTTTAGAGGCCAATCCCGGATGCATCAGGGAACCGTTTTCGGAGCAACCTGGTTACAGGCCCCGAATGAAGTCGCTGCATCCTTCGGATTTCATGATTAACGATTTCACACTATGAGGAAATTTGCTTTTGTTCTTTTTTTTTGCACCCTCCTGTTTGTTGCCGGTGCTCAGGATAAAAAACAATACGATCAGCACCTGGCTTTTAGCCCGGGGATGCTTCTGCAGCCGGAATCATCTTACAGAAGCGCTGCCGGAACACCGGGGCTGTCGTACTGGCAAAATAAAGCCGATTACTCGATTGCTGTAACACTCGATACGGCGACCCACACCGTTTCAGGGACCGCGACAGTCACATACACGAATAACAGCCCTGACCCGCAGAGCTATTTGTGGTTCGAGCTCGGGCAAAACCTGTTTATGGAAGGCTCTCGCGGCAGTTATGCCCAGCATGTTCCCACCGACGCGGGCGGTTTTCAATTCAGCTCAGTTGCACTGGAGAATGGCCAGGCAGCAGATTATATCATCGACGATACACGGATGCAGATCCGGCTCCCGGAGCCGCTTTCTGCAAAAGGAGCTCAGATCAGGCTGAAGTTCGAATATCGTTTTCAGATCAGCGATAAACAGTTCCGGACGGGACGGGTATCGACCAAAAACGGGACAATTTATGAAGTCGCCCAGTGGTATCCCCGGGTCTGCGTTTATGATGATATCCGGGGGTGGAACACGCTTCCTTATCTCGGCTCGGGTGAATTCTACTGCGAATACGGCGATTTTGACTATGCTGTTACCGTTCCCTGGGACATGATCGTCGCCGGATCGGGTGAGTTGCTCAACGCGGGTGAAGTACTGACCCGGAAGCAACTGGCCCGTCTTCAAAAAGCCGGAAAGTCAGACCATACGCAGTACATCATTGAACCTGCAGAAGCCGCCAGACAAGACAGCCGTCCAATTCACAAAGGGACACTTACCTGGAAGTTTAAAATGACAAACAGCCGGGACGTAGCCTGGGCTGCTTCAAAGGGCTATGTCTGGGATGCCGCGCGGATCAATCTTCCGCAAAACAAAAGTGCAATGGCCATGTCATTTTATCCGGTCGAAAGCCTGGGAGATACGGCATGGAGCCGGTCGACCGAATATCTGAAGCACACCATCGAACATTTCTCGGCAAAATGGTTTCCCTATCCCTACCCTGCTGCCCTGAATATTGCCGGTTCAGTTGGCGGAATGGAGTACCCGGGTTTATGCTTTTGCGGATGGAAAATGAAAAAGGCCAAAACAGTTTATTATGTCACCGCCCACGAGATCGGACATAACTGGTTCCCCATGATCGTCGGGTCGGATGAACGCCGCTTTGCCTTTATGGATGAAGGATTCAACACCTTTATCGATATTTATGCGCAGGATGATTTTAACAGAAATGAATTCGGTCCCAAAAGCGACGGAGAGTACGATCCAGAAGGGAAAAATCCGGCGCGGGACCTTGTTCCGTACCTGACCAGCCCCGGGGCCGAAAGCCTCTGTAACCTGGCTGATGTCGTTCCCTGGAAATCGGCCCACACGCTTAATTATTACAAATCGGCACTCGGACTGGTTTTGGCGCGGGAATATATTCTGGGCGCCGACCGCTTTGATTATGCCTTCCGCGAGTACATCCGGCAATGGGCATACAGGCACCCCACGCCCAACGATTTCTTCCGGTTGATGAACAATGCCGCCGGCGAAGACCTGAACTGGTTCTGGAATGCATGGTATTGCCAGACCTGGACCCTCGATCAGGGCGTGAAATCGGTGACCTACGTGGAAAATGATCCGGCAAAAGGCTCACAGATCACGCTGGTTAACAACCGGCAGATGGTCATGCCCGTGAAACTCCGGATTACAGAGCAGAACGGACAGATCCGGAATATCCGGTTACCGGTCGAAGTGTGGCAACAAGGCGGCGAATATGTGTTTAACTATCGTTCCGCGGTACCACTGAGGTCGGTTGTTGTTGACCCGGACGAACAGTTGCCTGATGCAGACCCGTCAAATAATTCCTGGATAAGCCATTAAATGTGCGATGCAGGGTTACAGGGTTACAGGGTCACCTTGTCACCTTGCTACCTTGTCACCTCTTCCCCTTCTCCGTTCTCCGGTTTCCGCTATGCGCTGTGCGCTGTGCCCCATGCGATATGCTCTCCGCTCTTAGCTGTACATCTGCATTCCCCCGTTGGGGTGCATCACCTGTCCGGTTGTATAAGAGCCGTCTTCAGAAGCCAGAAAAACGTAGCAGGGAGCCACTTCGCATGGCTGCCCGGCACGTTTCATAAGCGACTGCTTACCGAAGTCTTCGTTGTCTTCAAACGTGGAGACGATCAGCGGTGTCCAGATCGGCCCCGGAGCCACACTGTTGACGCGGATTCCCCGATCGGCTACATTATGGGCCAATGCGCGCGTAAATGATACAATGCCGCCATTGGTGGCAGAATAGTCCAGAAAATGCGGACTCCCGTAATAAGCGGTCACACTGCTGGTGGTAATAATGCAGTCTCCTTCATTCATATACTGAAGCGCCGGTTTCACGTAATAATACATGGCGAAAATGTTGGTTTGAAAGGTTTTCTCCATCACGTCAAAATCCAGCTCCTGTACATCCCGCACAGGATGCTGCTCTCCCGCGTGCAGCACCAGGATGTTCAGCTTCATGAAATGCCCGACAGTCTTTTCAACTGTCATTTTACAAAATTCAGGATCGCGGATATCGCCCCGAAAAAGCAGGCATTGCCTTCCCTCCTTTTCAACAAGCTGTTTGGTTTCGTCTGCGTCGCGGTCTTCCGACAGATACACAATCACCACGTCCGCTCCCTCACGCGCATAGTGCACGGCCACGGCCCTGCCGATCCCCGAATCGCCTCCCGTAATCAGCGCCACTTTGTCAAGAAGTTTATCCGACCCCTTGTATCCGTCGCGGATATAGACCGGACGGGGATTCATCTGATATTCCTGCCCCGGAACGTCCTGCGTTTGTTGATGTATCTGTTCCGATGCTTTTTTATAATCACCCATCATTTATAATTTTATTTGTTTTCTGATCTGTCACCAATACTATACCGCATTGTAAATGCCGGATCAAGAAGGTCGACCGGAAGAAAATCCACGTTGCTTTCTCCCCAGAACGGGGAAAATAATCGACAGAACCAGTACACTGATCTTTCAACTTTGTTTAATTGTTCTTATTTTAGCTAAAATGAAAGCAGGAACAAACAACCGGCCATATTCAGATCACTCATAAAATTTATACGATTCAACCTTTTAAATTATACACAAATGAAATTCGGACAGGTAGAGCAGGCTGATTCAATCGACTTCAACTTACCGGACGATCATCCGCGTACGGCAGAAATCCTCGAAGCGCAAAAGGATAAGAAAATGGAAGTATATGTGGGCTGCGCCAAATGGAACAGAACCGATCTGAAAAATTTCTATCCCAGGGGAACAAAAGATGAGCTGGCATATTACTCCACGCAGTTTAATTCGATCGAGCTGAACGCTACCTTTTACAGCATTTACGGCGCCGATCAGATCCGGGCATGGAAAGATAAGACTCCCGCTGATTTCAGGTTTTTTCCGAAGGTAAATCAGACGATCAGTCACATGAAACGCCTGAACAATACCGACTCGCTTGTGACGGAATATTGCGACGCCATCAGCAGTTTTGAAGAAAAGCTGGGCATGGTATTTTTACAGTTACACCCCAATTTCGGGTACAAGAATTTTGAAAAGCTTCGCCATTTCATTGAAATATTCCCCAAAGCCATTCCGCTGGCTGTCGAAGTGCGGCATACCGAATGGTTCACCGACAAAAAGATCAACGATGAAATGTGCGCCTGGTTTGAGCAACAGCGCACAACAAACGTACTTGTCGATACCGCCGGGCGAAGGGATATGGTCCACATGCGCCTGACCACTCCCGTGGCTTTTGTTCGCTATGTAGGGTCGAATGAGCCGCAAAGCGACCGCGAGCGACTTGACTTCTGGGTTGAGCGGCTGAAAAAATGGGCCGAACTGGGACTGCGTGATATCTATTTCTTCGTTCATCAGAATGTTGAAAAGGAGTCGCCGCTGCTGGCCGCTTATTTTATTGAACGACTCAACAAAGCCCTGAACCTGGATCTGAAAATACCATCAACATTAACATAAATACAATTTGAATTAAACGTTTCCGGATAACAGAAGTCCAAGCGTCATTAATCAACCGGTTCAACCAACTAAACCGCTTATGTTATTACGAATCTTCTGGACGTTCTTGTGCTGCGTGTCCGTTGTTGCTTACGGACAAACGGCACTTTCCGATAGCGTGGCGATGCTTTTTTCACAGCAGATGAAAGCATTTCCGCAGGAAAAAATATACCTGCATACGGATAAATCCTATTACGTGGCCGGTGAAACCATCTGGTTCCGCACTCATCTGGCTGATGCTGCCGTGCATGTACCGGCAACCGTAAGCCGTTATGTGTATGTTGAATTGATCGATCCGCTCGATTCAGTATTGATGCGGGTCAAGCTACGGCCCCTGGATGGCTGCTATGCAGGCAGGATCGATCTGCCGGAAGATCTGCCGGAAAGCAGCTATGAATTGCGTGCCTATACCAATTTCATGCGCAGCATCGGCGAAGATTACCTGTACAGCCGAAGTATCATGATCGGGCACCCTCAATCCCGCTCAATTGTGACCGACACCAAATTCGAATTTGAATCAGACAAAAGGGTATCGGCCGAGTTCCGGTTTATGCGGCCCGACCGGACGCCCTTAACGCCGGAAACAATAACCGTCAAAGTGAATAACGGCGCACCGATGACTTTAAAAGCTGAGCCGGACGGGCGGGCAGGCATTACCTTCCCGCTTCCGCCCGACTCAAAGCAGCGGGTGTTGCTGCTGGAATCGATCCAGGATAAATACCGCTACCGCCAGTATATAACGATCCCCTTTCCTGACGATGCTCCGGATGTAACCTTCTATCCGGAAGGGGGTGCTCTGTTGGCGGGAACAGGCTCCAGGGTGGCGTTCAAGGCCATGAGGCCCGATGGCCGCCCGGCCAATATCAGCGGCACCATTTTCGATCAGGAAGGCAATGAGATCTCGACCTTCAAAACACTCCATCTTGGAATGGGCAGCTTTGTCCTTTTACCGGAGAACGGGAAAAGTTACTTCGCCACGATCCGGTACGGTGAAAACAAGCAGAAAAAGGTCGAACTTCCGCAGGCTCAGCAAAACGGACACACCCTGACCTGCCGCTGGATGCGGGACCGGTTGTACATGGCTGTGCTCAAACCCGCCGGAGTGGTTCAGCAGGAACCGCTTTACCTGATAGCACATACGCGCGGATTGGTGCACTTTACCGCCGAATGGGAACAGAAAAGAGAATTTATGTCGTTCGCGAAAAATTTATTCCCCTCAGGCGTGCTTCACCTGCTGCTGGTGGACCGGAACAAAAGGCCGCTGAGCGAACGACTGGTCTTTATCAACAACAATGACCAGGCACAGGTGAGTTTTCAGCCCGATAAGTCTGCTTACGCAAGCCGCTCAATGGTCACCGGCGAGATCAGGATCACCGCTCCGGAGAATACGCCCCTTCCTGCAAGTTTTTCAGTGGCTGTGACCGACGACAGCGAAGTTCAGACCGACAGCAGCTCGAACATCCTGACCTCGATGTTGCTCACCTCCGACCTGAAAGGCAAAATTGAAAATCCTGCTTACTATTTCCGTGAAGGCATCCAACCGGCAACAGCGCTCGACCTGCTCATGCTGACCCAGGGATGGCGCCGGTACAACCTGCCCGACATGCTGTCCGGTAAATTCAGCCGGCCGACCACTTTTCTGGAAGTAGGACCCGAAATCGGCGGAACAGTGAAAACATTGCTGATGGGAAAGCCCGAGGCCGATATCCCGGTAACAATCCTGTCGCTGAAAGGCGATTATGTTGAATCGGTTACCACTGACAGCCTTGGTCATTTTTACTTCCGAAGCAGCGAGCTGCCCGACAGTACGCGGTATATCGTGCAGGTGATGCCCGGAAAAGGAATGAAGCGGTTTGAACTGATCGTCAACCAGGATAAGTATCCGCCTCGTCTGCTGCAAGCTGTCCCGGCACAGATAAACAGGCAGATGGTAATGAAATACGGAGAGAAAACAGAGCAGAAGTATACCTATGAAAACGGCATCCGAAATGTTTACATGGATGAAATCACCGTTACGGCAGCCCGGAAGCCTGTCCGAAAATCGGTCTATTATTCGCAGCCGGACAATACGATCACCGAAGATGCCATTGACCGGTATCATCCGTCCGATATCCGGATGCTGCTCATGCAATTGCCCGGCGTGATGGTCTCCGGCGATAAGGTATCCATCCGGGGACAGGGTGACCCGCTGCTGATGGTTGACGGACTGACCATGGATATCAGTAACCTGGATATGATCAATGTATTTGACGTGGCACAGGTCGATGTGCTGAAAAACGCTTCGAATACAGCCATGTTCGGCTCTCAGGGTGCCAACGGCGTCATTGTTATTTTCACAAAAGAAGGGAAGGTCAATTTCCGGCCAAAACCCTTTCACATCAAAACAATTCTGCCGCTGGGATACCAGCAGCCGGTTGCATTCTATGCCCCTAAATACGACACGCCGGAATCGGCTGAATACAAAAATCCCGACCTGCGCACCACCATCCACTGGGAACCCAACGTGAGGACGGACAGCACCGGTGTGGCCACGTTGAGCTTCTATACAGCCGATGCGGAAACCAGCTACTCGGTGATCATTGAAGGGATTGCAGCCGACGGAAAACTCATCCGTCACGAAGGAAAGCTTATGCGCAAAGAGGAATAATCCTGACACCGTGATAAACTACCGGGTCATTCGCCGGATTAACATTTAAAAGAAACGGTTGGAAATTACAGCTGGTTGATACCAGGCAAAAGCCAGGAAAGAAGCGAATTCAACCATCATTTCATCCCGGCAGCGTCTTCGACCCTGCCGGGACAGAAAATCAGCAAACTTTCACGACCTTCATTTCAAGCAGCGCGCCAAGCTTTTCAATTTTGGATGACAGGTGCCCCACCCCAACCGCACAGTGATGGGCAGGGCCATGCTGATTCCAGTTGTTAACGAAAGCCCGTGCCCCAATGGGAAATTGATAGCGGCTGTTGGTATTTCCGATTTCGAGGATCGGCCCGGGAACAGATTCGCCTTCTGCCACCAGCAACATCAGCTTGCCGTCCGATGCCTCAACCACCGAAAGCAGGGTAACCGGCCCGTATTTCACACTCATCTCGACCGAAAGCCCCTTCCCCACTTTCCCGTGGTAAACCTTCAGCGGGCGCACTTTCGTTTTTCCCTGGGCAATGGCAATATGCCCGGGCCCGTCGTGTCCCATCAGCACCACGTCGTCTTTAAAGTCCATGGCGTAATATTCGGTAAAAGAGCCCCCGGCGCCAAAACTGTCCATGATCTTCATCGCCTGCACGTTCTTCACTTCATATTCGCCGGCCACAGGGATGCCGCGGGCCGTCAGCAGTGAATTTCCAAGGATGATGGAACTGATGGCCTCTTCATTTTCGGAAATACCGGTCCCTTTATAATAGTAAACCATCGAGCCCAGCTTCTTTTCCTGAACCAGCCGGTCAAGCGCCACCGAGGTCCGCGCCGCCTGCTCCAAATCCACCGCCGGACAATCATCCTGCACATCAAGCTCCCGGCGAAACAGTCCGATCCTTTCTGCTGTCTGTTCCTCTGTAACCTCGCGGCAGGCGGCAGCCAGTTCATCCACCTCCACAATCTCCATGTGTCCTCCAAACGTAGCCATCTGGAGGGTCAGGTCGGTGTAGATGTCAAGCATTCCACCGTAATAATGCCCCATTAATCCCATCCGGTTGTGTTCCATGATACCGGCAACCCGGGCAGCATCGATCCACTCAGAAATCTCACCCCAGCACTCCGGATCGTCATTCAGCATACCGGTAATCTGATGAAAGCGGATCCCGGCGCGTTTAAACACGTTCGAAATCTCCGGGACCGGACAGGCAGAACAATAAGCCAGCCATTCGCCGGTCATCTTCTGCCGGTCATTCATCCGGTTAAACGCTTCGTAGTGAATCGACGCTTCGGGCGCCAGGTTCAGAATGATCACCGGAACTTTTGCCCGCCTCACCACAGGAAGAACAGTCGACGAAAGCGCGTAGGTCGTCACATATAAAAAGATCAGATCGACATCGGCCTGCCGGAAAGCGTGGCCGGCCGCCTCAGCCTTTTCCGTATTGTCGACCATGCCCAGGTTAACGATCTCCACCCCCGGACGGGCCAGTTTGCCCGCGGCGGCTGTCAGATACCCGTTGAGCCGGGCTTCCAGTCCTTCGAACTGCTTCCAGTAAACGTCCAGGCCAATTCCAAACAATCCTATTTTAGTCATAGTACCAGATTATTAGATTATCAGATCAATAGATTTTCAGATGCTCAGATTACCCGATTTTCCAATCTGAGGCCGCTCTGTAAAATTATTAATATTTTGACTTCATCTGTTTATATCAAAAACTGCATCAAAACTGCAATTTATGAATAATTTATAGTCTTACCATTTTGGTAAATGATCAAAAACCTTTAAATTTTGACACCAAATTGACAGAAGATGTAAGCTATCGTAAAATAAGATTATGCGCATAACCAATCATCCGTTTACACAGGAAATCTATTATCCGGCACGCAGCGTTTCCGATGAAAGCTGGGGGCTAACCGTAACGACGGCAGGATACCAGTCGATCCCTCCCCACAGCCTGTATCCCACGGGAAACCATCCGCCCGGATACCATTTCAACACAAAAAGGGGGCGGATCCTGAATGAATACCAGCTCGTCTACGTCACCAAAGGCAAAGGGCTTATTTCGACGGCATCCATACCCGAAACGCCGTTGAACGAGGGCGCTCTTTTTATGCTTTTCCCGGACGAGTGGCATACCTACAGCCCCGATGCAGAAACCGGCTGGAATACGTTCTGGATCGGATTCAAAGGTTCTGCCATGGATCGAATCATCGCGGGTGGTTTTCTTGAAAAAGGATCGCCCCTTGTTCAGATGGGCTTCAACGAAAAAGTAGTCGGACTTTTTCAGGAGGTCCTTCGATTTGCCGGTGAAGAGCGTCCGGGATGCCAGCAGTTGCTGGCCGGGTATGTGTCGCTGTTGCTGGGGCATATCGCCTATCTGAAGCGTAACGAATCGATTACAAACGACCGGATCCACCTGCTGATCGACAAGGCCCGGGCGCTGATGAGAGAAAACTTAATGCAGAACATTTCTCCGGAAGCGATCGCCGGGCAACTCCACATAGGCTATTCCTGGTTCCGCCGCTTCTTCAGAAAATACACCGGCATGGCACCCGGACAATACCTGGCTCAGCTCCGCATCCGGCATGCCTGTGAACTACTGGAAAAAACCAATCTGCCGGTCCAGACAATCGCCGAACAACTGCATTTCGAATCGCCCGGCTATTTTTCAGTCTATTTTAAACGGCAAACCGGCCGCAGCCCACTGGAATACCGGAAAACAAAAACCTGATAGTCAGGAGGCTATATGTCTTTGCGCACATAATCACATATGCAAAAGTGAAAAATAATCAAAAAATCACTTTTATAAAAGTGATTTTATAACTTTGTACAAAAATCATCATTGGCAAGTAAACGAATACAGTAAACTGCCAGGATTTTAAAAAAAACAGGTGACAGATGGAAAGACTTAAACAAATATCGGCCAGTCGGGTACAACGTGTTCCAACAGATTTTAATCGTTTTCTGGCGAATGATATCCAATGGGAACAAAGGATGATCGGCATTTCCGGTGCCAGAGGAGCAGGGAAAACAACCCTGTTGTTACAACATATCAAAAGCAGGTTGCCCGTTCATGCGGAGGCAATGTATGCCAGTTTGGACGATATTTATTTTGCAGAGAATCCATTGGTATTTTTAGCAGAAGATTTTCACAAAAAAGGAGGAGAATATCTTTTTCTGGATGAAGTGCATAAATATCCTGATTGGTCCAGAGAGTTAAAAAACATCTATGACAATTTGCCCGATCTAAAGGTAATTTTCACCAGCTCTTCTGCTCTTGATATTTACAGGGGAGCTTACGACTTAAGTCGAAGGGCAATAGTCTATAATCTTCCAGGACTTTCTTTCCGGGAATTCATCGAACTGAAATATCAAATAAAATTTCCGGTTTATTCGCTCGAACAAATATTACTTGATTCTAAAAAGATCATACCGGTTTTCATTAACCGGATCAAACCACTAAAGTATTTCAAAGAGTATCTTAGGTTAGGTTACTATCCTTTTTTTGTTGAGTCGGAAAACTACTATCCGATACGATTGCTTAATATCCTGAATCTCGTGTTGGAAAGTGACCTGCCAACCATTTTTAATATTGATTATTACTCTGTGCTCAAAATAAAAAAAATGCTCTCTGTATTATCCAGGGTGGTACCGTATAAGCCAAATATCGAAAAACTGGCAAGACAAACGAATACAACACGTGATACTCTTCTTAAATATCTTTATTATCTTGAAAGAGCTGAAATTGTCAAATGGCTCACAAAGGATACTTTCGGAATTAACTATCTGAACAAACCTGACAAACTCTACCTGAACAATACAAACCTGATGTACGCCTTAAGTGATGAAAACCCGGACAAGGGAACTTTACGTGAAACATTCATTTTAAACCAGTTATTGGTTAAACACAAGGTAACCTATCCGGAGAAAGGTGACTTCTTAGTCGACGGAAAGTACTTGATAGAAGTTGGCGGACCTTCAAAAAAGACAAAACAAATAGCAGGTCTTGAGCACGCATTTATAGCTGTTGATGACGTTGAGTTTTCAGAAGGCAAGAAAATTCCCTTATGGTTGTTTGGCTTCCTTTATTAAGCAGGAGATATTCTGAACCCAGCTATCCGGCTTCCTTCCTTCAAATAAAACTACGGTTTTGCGCCCAAATCTAATGGTTTGTCCCCTCGAATAAGTCGTTATCGGTTTTCGACTGTTTACCGTTTGCCTTATAGTTGTTGGATAACCAGACCATGCTGGCACTTCCGGTGATATTACCGGTAAGTATGAATGTGGGGAAAACATCCCTTCTATTGAAGTGGCGGCAAAGATTGCCGACGCTCCGGGCGTTACGCTCGATTACCTGGTGGATATTTCGGAGATGCTGGTCCGTGTTATCCTACCTGGTAAAAGAGGGCGAGTACCAGCAAATTGACAATGCGACCCTGAAACGCTTAAAGGAGATTGAAAAACTCGACCCCGGGACAAAAACCAAAGTTTTTGATATCATCGACACCTACCTGAGGGATTTTAAAACCAGGCAGGCGTATATGGCATAAAAAAACCAGCCCGAAGGCTGGCTTTTTTTATTTAAAAGCTACATTATTTTAGTTTCTCAATAAAATCAATCAATCCTTGAGGCGTTTTGTAAATATTCCCTTCCATATACATGGTTAGATCTCCAATACATATAATGCTAGTGTCATGTCACAAATAATTTGACGTATTGGGATATATTTTGTACCTTTATTCAAAAAACGGCTATGAATACGTACAAAGTAACCCTTAGTGAGGAAGAACGTGAAGCGTTGATTGGCATCACG
>JBFXKJ010000033.1:0-26817 GCA_050173895.1 Mangrovibacterium sp.
AAGCTGGTAATGTTCATCACTACACATCAGCCTGTTCCTGTTTGCCCGCATATAGTCAGAAAACAGCAGTTGTTCAGGAAAATCAGTCGTAAATACTTTCTCTCCCTCTTTAAAAAACTCTCCGTTGATCAAATCAAAAGGCATACATAGGTCCTTATGGCCTCTGTCACCGGCTAAATAAGCATAAAAAGCTTATCGAGGAACCGATCCAGGAGGCGGGGGTTAAGTAAAACAGGGTATATAAATCCGAATAAGGCCCCCAGGAAATGTGCATCGTGAGCAATATGACCCTGCTCTTTTCTGCTCATATAATAGGAATAGGCCAGGTATAAGGCCGCAAACACAATTCCCGGCATAGGAATCACGCCGAAAAAATAAATATTTTCCCAGGGTTCAAAGAAAATTGCAGCGAACAAGACTGCTGAAACCGCACCCGACGCACCAACTGCATTGTAATAGTAATTATTCCGGTGACGGAAAAGGGCATAGCCATTGGAAATGATCATGCCACCGAAATACAGGATTAAGAAAAACACATTGGCCATGCGACCAAAGCCATAGTGAAAATAAGCTTCAACTGCCTGGCCGAAGGAGAATAACACGATCATATTCACAATCAGATGTTCCCAGTTGGCATGGACAAACCCGTGGGTGATCAGGCGGTGGTATTGTTTCTCATGCCAGATCCTGCTGGCATTAAACTGCAGTTTTTCCATCAGGTCAGGCCTGCTGAAAGCAGCGACCGATATGACGGATGTAACAAGAATGATCAGGATGGTCATATTAATGTAATATTTTATAAATCAATTCCTTTTGCAGATCAGCCATGTCGGAGGAAACATCTCCCATACCTTTCGACTTCATATCGAATTCGCGCAATACAGACATGATTCCAACCACTTTCCTGACCGGATACTGCCTGGCCGCAGCACTGTACGATGAAACAAAAAAAGGATTGATCTGCAATGCGGAGGCTACATTGTTTTGAGACTTATCATCCAGGAAATGATAAGTCAGGAGCTTCATAAAAAAGAAATACAGGGTTGATATTGTTTTCGGCAGCGGATTCGATGCCGGATTTGCGGCGAAGTAGTTGATGATCTGGTTTGACTTAAGCACATTTCGCTCTCCAAGCGCATTCTGCAGTTCGAATATGTTAAAATCCTTGCTGATCCCGATATTTTTTTCAACATGGTCGGGCGTGATCCTCGTTTTTTTTGGCAGGTTGATTATCAATTTATCCAGTTCATTGGCAACTTTGCTCAGGTCGGTTCCCAGGTATTCTGACAACATGGCTGAGGCCTGCGGCTCAATACTGTAGTCCTTATCGGCAAGGAAGGTATTGATCCAGGAGGGGAGCTTGTTTTCATAAATCTTTTTTGACTCGAAAACCACTCCTTTTTTTGCAAGGGCTTTGGCAAAGCTTTTCCGTTTGTCGATGGTTTTGTACCTGTAATTGATGACCAGGATCGTCGATTTGAGCGGATTGTTCACGTAAGGCTCCAGATCCTCTATTTTTTTTATGGCCTGGGCTTCCCGCACAATGACTACCTGATGATTGGACATCATGGGAAATCTCCGTGCGTAGGTAATAATCTTGTCTGCATCGACATCTTTCCCGTAGAGTATATGCTGGTTAAAGTCCCGTTCTGTTGGTGTCAGTACATTTTCGGTGATGTAGTCTGAAATCTGATCGATAAAGTAGCTTTCATCGCCCATGAGGAAATAGATGGGATGATAGATCTTTTTTTTCAGATTTGCCAGTATTTCTTCGTATTCCATTATCCAATTGTTCAAAGTTATTTCTTGATTCCTGACTCCTGGTTCTGATATTTAAAACCGCAGGTGTTTAACCGAGCGTCCGTTATTCTTAATTTCCATCAGGGCATCCACGCCTGTTTTCAGATGCGTATCGACGAAGCTGGTCGTCACCTGCTGATCGCTGGCTTCGGTTTTAATTCCCGTGGAGATCATCGGCTGGTCAGAAACGAGCAGCAGTGCTCCTGACGGGATCTGATTGGCAAAGCCCACCGTAAAAATAGTGGCCGTTTCCATGTCAACTGCGATCGCCCTTGATTTTTTCAGGTATTTTTTCAGCCTGTTGTCGTATTCCCAGACCCGGCGGTTGGTTGTGTAAACCACGCCCGTCCAGTAGTCTTTCTGGTTTTCACGAATCGCTGTGGATACCGCACGTTGAAGACTAAATGCCGGTAAAGCCGGGATCTCCGGGGGAAGGTATTCGTTCGATGTTCCGTCGCTTCGGATTGCTGCAATAGGCAGGATGAGGTCACCCAGTTTGTTCTTCTTTTTCAGCCCCCCGCATTTTCCCAGAAACAATACAGCTTTGGGATGAATTGCGCTGAGCAGGTCCATGATGGTAGCGGCATTGGGGCTTCCCATTCCAAAGTTGATGATAGTGATCCCTTCGGCGGATGCATTGGGCATGTTCTTTTCTTCTCCGATCACGGGAACTGCAAATGTTTCAGCAAAAAGTTCCACGTAATGCTGGAAATTAGTCAGAAGGATGTATTCGCCGAAATCCTCCAGCTTGCGTCCCGTGTAACGGGGAAGCCAGTTCTCAACAATTTCATTTTTTGTCTTCATCCTGAAAAATTATTTTTGCATTTTTGAAGAGCGGTCGGTATGGAATGCTGCCTTTGACAAAATACAAAAATACAAATTGTAACCGCTTAAATATGCTTCCAAAGTTAAATTTACCGTCTTATTCCTTCAGGGTGAGGAGCGATGCGGACAAAACTTACATTTTTGACATCATCCGCAAAAAGTTCCTGTTACTGACACCGGAGGAATGGGTGAGGCAGAATTTTATCCGGTATCTGATTTCGGAGAAAAGCTTTCCTGCAGCATTGATGGTTATTGAACGCGGGCTGAAGGTGAACGGGAATCCCTTTCGGGCCGACCTGCTGATCTGCGGCCGCTCCGGTGCTCCCTTGCTGGTGGTGGAGTTCAAGGCTCCGGAAGTGAAGATCAGCCAGCCGGCTTTTGACCAGATTGCCCGCTACAATATGAAATTCCGCGTCCCTTACCTGATTGTTTCAAACGGCATCAGTCATTTTTGCTGTCAGATTGATTTTGAGGCTGAAAACTATGTTTTTTTGAAGGAAATTCCCGATTTCGGGGATCTGATTGCCGGAGAATAGAGAACTGGTCTAGAGTATTTTTTGCAGGAAGATCTCATCGTTCCACCCCATGGGGGTGTGCAACCACTCTTTTTTGGTACCGCTTATCTGAAAGCCGGCTTTCTGAAACAACGAAAGGCTTCCGGGATTGCCGGAGCCAATGCCGGCATACAACTGGTGCAGCCCGAGGGTATTTCGTCCGTATTCGCACATCAGGAGCAGGCTGTCTGTAGCCAGTCCTTTTCTGCGATCGGCCGGCTCGTAGATCAGAATGCCAATCCCTGCGCGCCGGTTGATGGGGTCATAGTCGAACAGGTCGATCGCCCCGACGGCCTTTCCGTCGCGGTCTTCAATAATCAGTCTCAGTTGGCGGATCTCGGTCAGATCGCGATGCGATTCCTGAATATACTGTTTGAGGACATAACGTGAGAAAGGGACGAGGGTATTGCTTACACTCCAAACGGAAGGATCATTTTCCCATTTGTAAAGAAACTCCAGATCTTCCGGCTCCAGCGGACGAAGGCGAACTTTTCCGAACGACAGCGATGAATCATGCATGGCAGATTTCCTCATATTGGGTTCATTGTGAAATAGAGCTTTCAAAATCGAGTCTGTTCCTGATCGAACGTCCCAGGGTAATTTCATCGGCATACTCCAGTTCGTCTCCTATGGAAACTCCTCTGGCCAGCGTCGATATTTTGATGGGAAAGCCTTTCAGTTTTTTAAAGATAAAAAAATTGGTGGTGTCACCTTCCATTGTGGTGCTCAATGCCAGGATCACTTCCTGCACAGTTCCTCCCTCCACACGTTCCACCAGCGAATTGATCTCCAGGTCGGACGGCCCCACACCATCCATTGGTGAAATAATCCCACCCAGTACATGGTACAGGCCGTTGAACTGCCGGGTGCTCTCAATGGCCATGACGTCCCTGATATTTTCAACCACGCAGATGAGCTCGGGTGTACGGCCTGGCTGGCTGCACAGATGACACAGGTCGGTATCCGAAATGTTGTGGCAAATCTTACAATGCTTTACTTCATTGCGAAGCTGGATCAGGCTGTTCCCGAATGTTTCCACTTCCGCAGCTTCTTGCTTTAACAGGTGCAGGACCAGGCGCAGGGCCGTTTTCCTCCCTATGCCAGGCAGCTTTGAGAACTCATTGACCGCATTTTCAAGAAGTCTGGAAGGAAATTTTTCTGTGGTCATCATCGCTTTTGTTTTCTCTTTTCTTCGTTTCCTCTCTTCAAACTTCAAATTTAGTAACCAAAATGAAAACAGGAACAGAAAGTCCTGTTTTTCTGCCCAGTGTGCCGGTTTGGTTTATTCTTCTTCCAGTCCGATCACAGCCGTTGTTTCATGGGCCTCTCCGGGCGCCAGGGTGATCGTGTCGTTAAAGGCGTTAACGGTTTCCACACATACGAATACCTGATAAGCCTGGTCGGGCAAATCGCTTATCCGGGCGCAGGTCTCTTCTCCGGGATTCCAAACGGTCGTGACCCGGCTTCCCGACTTTTCAATCCGGATGTTTCGTCTGAATGCGTTGTCGTTGATCACAACCGGAGCCTCGGTGTCGTAATAATGGCGGGTTTCAGCCTGTTCGATCAGCAACTCGGGTGTTTCCTGCATAAATTCTCCCGGTTGAAGCTGATTATGGTAGCGGGTGTTTTGCAGGCCTGAGATCGCTATGCTTCCGATCGAAGAGACTGAAAAATAAGAGTGCAGGGCACAGCTGTATTCAAATGCCGCCGGTGAGGTATTGACGACTTGCAGACTGACCTTGAGTTTTCTTCCCACCTGAATGGTCATATCGGCGCAAAAGTCGTGCGGCCAATATGTTTTTGTTTCGTCTGAAGAAGCCAGTTGCAGGCGGATGGAGGTCTCACCGTTCGGCAGGGAAGCCGTTTCGACGACCTCCCAGTACAACAGCCTTCCAAAGCCATGCTGTGGTTTGCCGGCATCGCTTTTGTGCAATCCGAACCAGGGGAAGCACACCGGAATCCCACCGCGGATGGGACTGCCTTCCTGAAAACTGCTGAGCGGACTGAGCCAGAGGATATCCATGGTGTTATGAGGCCGGAAGCTGGTGACATGAGCACCATACAGGCAGATGTCGGCATCTGCATACTTGTTTGAAACAGTGGCAAAAATCAGGTCATTTTCAAGTTGTGCGAACCCTAATTCGCCCTCTATGCTGAACTTTTCGTCCAATTCGTCGATATCGGTCATGGGTAAGTTATTCATTCGTTTTGCAAGGTAGCAAAATTCTTTTTCTCTGCTTTTCTTATAAGGATGAATTCTAAAAATAGCCTTTTTTTGCTGTTTATGAGTGAAAAGTCCTTAACTTGTATTTGCCCTGCAGACAAAGAAAAACAAAGATCGATGTATTATGAAAGAAGAATATGGCCAATTGACAAAGGAAGAGTTGTTTGAATTGCTGAATTCGAGAGACCGGTTGCTTGAAGCCCTGAAAAGAGAAAAAGATGAAGATGAAATGCTCCAGTTTCCGTGGGTGGGAAATCTGGGACAATGGTTTTGGGATGTGAAAGCGAACCTGGTCACGTTTAATCCGCTGAAAGTATTGAATCTGGGGTATGAAAGAGCCGAGATCCCCGAAGATTGCAATTATCAGTTTTTTACGGAAAAGTTGCATCCTGACGACTATGAGCCGGTTATGCAAAACATGCGAAACCATCTCCTCGGTAAGTCGGACGTTTACGAAGTGGAATACCGTATAAAAACCACGACAGGACAGTGGAAGTGGTACTATGACCGGGGAAAGGTCACCCGTCGGGAAAATTCGGGTGAGCCTTTGTTTGTGGCTGGGATTGTTTTTGATATCACTGAGCGGAAAAGCCTTGAAGAAAAGCAGCAAATCCTGATCCGGTCGCTTTCAACACAGATGAACCTGCATGAAAAGCTGTTCTCAACCATTATGCATGATCTCCGTAATCCGCTGGCGAACGTGATCAGCCTTGCCGCTCTGTTAAGCGAATCGCTTGAACAGAAATCCGTATCCGGTGAACTGACTGATCTTGTTCAAACCATTTTGCAGTCAGCCAATCAGGCATTCGATATTACCAGAAGCATGCTGGACTGGACGAAAATCAAAAATTTCGAAACAGGGAACGCCGATCCGGTTGTCCTTCATACAACTGCCGCGGAGGTGATTCGCGAGTTTGAACAGGAGGTGAACCTGAAGAAGCTGGCGGTAAGAAATGAAATACCGGAAGAAGAAATTGTTTTGAGCAATAAGACGGTTTTAACCATTGCTTTGCGTAATTTTTTATCCAATGCAGTGAAATACTCCAATCCGGGAGGGTTAATCCGTTTTACCTTTCAGGGCAGGATCCTGTCGGTAATTGACCTGGGGGTTGGTATGGACCCGGACAAACAGGCATCCCTTTTTTCTTCCGTTATCAAATCAAGCCTGGGCACAAACCGGGAGGCAGGTAATGGAGTCGGGCTGATTCTGGTGAAAGAATTGCTCGACAGAACAAACATCGATCTGACCCTCATAAGTGCCGCGGGAGAGGGAACAACTGTTGAACTGAGGTTTAATGAAATGAGCAGATAAATTCAAAGGGCATTCCCGGGAAAAGAGCGGCAAGTCGCTTTGTGACGGATGGACCGCAGACCTTATCCTCCTTCAACTTCTTCGAGGTCGCTGCTGAGATCATCCGTCAGATCGGTGTCAAGAAAGTCCCCTTCTCCGGGCAGCAACATTTGGAAGTCATTGATCCGGTCGAGCCACAGGGTGCCTTCTTTCAGTTCAAATTCCAATACATGGCCCCCAAAAGACTGGTCATCGGCGAGAAAATGCATATGGTAGCCGGGAACGTTTATACCGGTTACGAACGGGGGGCAGTAAAATCCGCTTAATGTTCCGGTGACGGATTGTGCCTCAAATTCGGGCTGTGTGGCGGCCACTCGGGAGAGAGGAGGGTAAGGCTTCTGCTGAACGGGCACGCTTCTTGTCTTTACCCGGGCAAATGTTCCATGCAATTTTATTCCATAGAACAGGTTGGTGCTGGTCATGAGAGTGTCGACAGCTGCCTTAAAACCGGTGTAGGACCATGTTTTTACATTGTAGCTGACTTCAGGATGAAAGAATGTCACCGTTGCGAAAGGAGTCCGGACCTTTTGCTCAGGCTTGTAAATTTTTCCATCGGCTTTCACCTGGTAAAACACCCCGTTCAGAAAGATCATTTCCCCGTCGAGGGCATGAAAAGTTCCAATTCCAAAGTCACCATAGCCTGACAGCACCGACAGGGGAGTGGTACCGTCGTAAACTCCTTGCATCAGGGCATCGATGGTCGAAATCTGAACGATCGCCTGCGAAGGTTCCTTCTCCTTTGAACAAGAAGCAAGAATAAACACAGGAAACAGATAAACCCATATTGCCCTGATTGAAATGCCGGGAACCGGTTTTTTCATACGGTTTATTGCTCAGACCTGCATAGCCGCCTGTCTGTCGGCATAAATGGAGAAAATCGAACTAAATCCGGAGATATCAAAAATTTCCCGGATGGCCGGCTGCATCCCATATAACTTCAGCTTTCCCCCGGCAGCCATCATCTTTTTCTGGATCGTCAGGAAAATACGGAGTCCTGAGCTGCTGATATAGTTCAGTTCACTGCAGTCGAGGTAGATTTGCCGGGTGTTGTCCCTGAGGACCTCATTGACCGCACTTTCAAATTCATTGTAGTTGGTCGTGTCAATCCTTCCTTCAACCTGGATATACACTTCAGGGCCGTTGGTTTGAGTTGTGACTTTCATGTTCGTATTCGTTTATAGAAATAGGGTTAATTCCATCTTTTGACCAGGGTCAGTTTGTTTTTCCGGTCTTCCCTGCTGTATTTCACCTCATCCATGATTTGCCGGATCAGGAAGATACCCAGTCCGCCGATAGGCCGGTCTTCGACGGGGAGGTTAAGATCAGGGTCTTCTTTTTGAGTGGGATCGTAAGGTTTCCCTTCATCCGAAATGACAACGGTCATATCTTTCCCTTTCAGCGAAAACTCAAGGCTGATCTGATTTTCCGTGCCTTTTTCATAGGCATAGAAAATGACATTCGAAAGGGCTTCTTCAAGGGCAAGATTAAGGGAGGGAACAAGCGCAGGTGGCAAATTCCACTCTTCTTCCAGTTCTTCCAGAAAGCTGACGAGCCGGTTTAGTTCGCCGATCTCATTCCGGATCACCAGATTTTTGTATTTCTGAGTCTCTTCCATTATAGATTATGCTCATCATCGTTAAATCGTCCGACTGTATATAGCCGTTCACGTGAAGTGAAACCTCTTTCGTCACTTTTTTGATCAGCTCTTTTGGCGAAGATACAGTATTTTTTTGAAGGAATTCAATCAAATGGTCGTCTCCGAAAAGCTCGCTTTCAGCATTTTCTGCTTCCGTGAGTCCGTCCGTGTAAAGAAATAGCTGATCTCCTGCTTCGATCTGTATCGTTTCCTCACCGTATTCAAAATCTTCGAACAGTCCCACCGGTATGGCTTTCGTGATGTTGAAATAGCGGGTGCCCCTGCTGCGGCTGATGAGAACGGGTGGATTGTGGCCCGCGTTGCAAAAGCTTAACATTCCGGTATGTGTATCGAGGATACCCAGGAAGAAGGTCACGAACATGTTCGAGTCATTGTTAAGTGTGAGTGTTTTATTAATAGCATTGACGATTTCGGCAGCACTTTTCTTTTTTTCCGACACCGAACGCAGCAGCGTCCGGGTTACGGCCATGAAGAGAGAGGCCGGTATGCCCTTCCCGGACACGTCGCCAATGGCGAAACTCAGGTGATGTTCACCAATCATGAAGAAGTCATAAAGGTCGCCGCCGACTTCCTTTGCCGACAGGAGTGATGCAAACAGGTCTATTTCGGGAAGCTCCGGGAAAGGAGGGAAAATATGGGGGATCATTCCCATCTGGATTTCCTTTGCAATTCGCAATTCACTTTCTATTTTCTCTTTCGCGGAGGTAGTCTCCCTGACCTGGGTGATATAATCGGTTAATTCCCGCTGCATGAATTCAAATGAATCATGCAGTTCTTTCATCTCGTCGTTTGTTTCGATATGAGGCAATTCCGTATTGAAATTTCCCTCCGCAATCAGTCGCGCCGACCCGGAAAATTTGGTTAGGGGGCTGATCATGCGGGTGATGATCCGGACAGTCATCACGATCAGAATGGAGAGCCCGGCAACCGAGAGCAGGAGAATGAACAGATTGAGCCGGAAAAGGGACGCATAAATTTCCTTGTGCGGATAGATCACGCCGATCGACCATTTTGTGGAAGGCAACTGGGTATAATAGATCCATACTTTTCCGCGGTCGGGCAACTGCAGGGAAGTGAGTTTGCTTTCTCCCCGGATCATGCTTCTGCCCAGTTCCCGCATTCCCCCGATATCCTGCTCTTTAGCTGAGGTGAAGATGGTTTCGTTCATGATCTTCGAATGGTCAGGGTGAGTGACAAACATCCCGTTTCGGGAGATCAGGAAGGCATAGCCGGTTTTGAATATTTTCACGGAATTGACGATCTCCGTCAGCCAGTCGAGCGAGATGTCGATGCTGATTACCCCTGCGAACACACGCTTGCTGTCCTTGTTCAGGTAAAACGGCACGGAGTAAGTCGAAAGCAGGGCTCCTTTGCCCCCTTCATTGTAATATGGTTCGGACCAGTATGGCTGGCGGAGGGTGGCAGGAACCTGATACCAGTCCATGATCAGATAATTATAATCGGCCGATCCCAGAATGGTCGTTTCAATAACCGGGCCGCTCCGATAAGCATAGGGAGCGTAGAACGTTGATTTCGAATCAAAGATGAAAGGTTCGAATGCAATGGCGCTTGAATAAATAAAAGGATTGTTTTTGACTAGCCTGGTCAGGAACGAAAGAATCGAATCGTTTTGTATGGACCCTGTTTCAATGATCCATGCAAGATTTTTAGGAATCATTTCGGAAGGGTGAATGATTTCCTCTATTTTGTTTACGCTGCTTTCAGCTAGAAAAACGGCGTTCTCCCTTGTCGATTTTTCGATAAGGCTCCTGGTGTAATAATAATACACCGAGAAAATCAGCAGTCCAAGTCCGATACAGGAAATCAGGATCCTGATGATAATTCTGAAAGAGAGACTGTTTTTTTTCATACCTGACATGTTGGTTTGATCCGCTGGTTTTTGATCAATCGGCCAGTGGTTTATAAAAGCTTTGCTGTGACAGTTCCGCATCTTTGAATTCACTTGTCTTAGCCGATTTCAGGATCCGGAGTGCACTGTCAAAGTCGTCTTTCAGGAGAAGGCCTTTCCGGATGTCTTTATTTCCCGGATTAATCAGTTCAAGGACCCTGTCAAGCATCCAGCGCTGGTGCGCTTTGTTGTTGGGCAGGTGAGCTCTGTTCATTTCGCCGGCAACAAGATCGATGGTGTAATCTTTATGCTGAGCGGCATACTCCCATCCTTTCAACGTGGCGTTGACAAATTTTTTAAGTGCCTCCTGCCTGGTCAGGAACGTTTTTTCCAGACAGTACAGGCCGTCTTCCGGAATATCAAAGCCATAGCGGGAAAAGAAAAATGTGGAAAGTTCGTCTTCGTTGACCCCGCTGTTGATGATCTGATCATATTCGTTGTAGTACATCACGGTCATTACATCGACTCCGTCCATCAGGAACAGGTTAATGGTATTTAGTATCGGGACCATCTCCATTTGGTAATGGTATTTCTCCATCATGGCTATGGGAATGTCGTCAAATCCGGTACTCCAAATTCCCAGACGTTTCTGGTCCAGATCTTTCAGTTCCTGTATTCCTTTTGTTTTTTTGGCAACCATCATTAAAGCCGAGTGTTGCGAAAGCTGTCCGATGTTTACCAACGGCAGGCCTTGAAGCCGTTGTTTCAGTCCGTCCATTAAAAATGTCGAAATGATATCGGCTTTCCCTTCGGTCAGGTAATCAAAGGCGGAAACACTGGCAGAGGGGTGAATGATCTGTACGTCGAGTCCGGCATCCCTGTAAAATCCCTGATCGAAGGCAACATAATAGCCGGCGAACTGAGCCTGCGGGATCCAATGCGGACAGAAGGTTAACTTTTCGGGCTGCGCATTGGCCGGTTTGACAACAGCCATGCAAAATACCAGAAGAAAAATGAGGCTTCGGGGGTAAATCAGAAAAAATTTCATAAACATAGGTCATTTGTTTTTTTTTATCCCGGAAAACGGCCCGACAAATGTCGGCGCCTTCAAATATAGGTAAAAGCCGGCTTTTTTAATTGATTATCAAAATATTTTTCAAAACTATGTTCATTCCTATTTGTTTATTCTCTCAATAAAACTCACCTTTTAAAGTGAATTCTGCCGGGAAAATTTAGGCCTTTTCTGAGCCAGTCGTAGTACAAAGCAACATATAAGATCAGGTTTATGATCCAGATCACAGTCAGATTAAAGGGCAGCGCAGGCACAACCGTTTTACCCAGTATTTTCTCCGATGAGAGGAAGTGAGCCCGGCCGTAACTGAAATCAGGTTTTTTATAGACCGGAGCGATCTTCTGCATGAGTGTATTGCGGGTTTCCCGGTAGTACTCATTGGATCCGGCATTCATCATCAGATCTTCGAGCGATTTATTGTGATATTTCATTTTTTGAGCATACAGAAAGTCACTTCCCTCTGACTTTCGGATCCGTATTATCCGGCTGTCTTTTTCTTTTCGGATACGGCCGTATTCGCTCAGGTAATAATCTTTCAGTTTCTCCAGATATTGTTTTGCGCGGGCAGCTACTTCCGGATTAAAAGACGGAAGGCTGATCTGCTCTGTCTCTGCGAAAGGCGGAATGACTCCCGACTTGTTTAACCGCTGAATTTCATTGCGGATTATGTCAAGTTTATTGCTGATCCCGGCCTCCGTTTTGTTCAGTTTTATGAGCCCGGCAACATGATCAATGCGTCCTTCCAGTTCCGTGACCAGAAGGTCGGAGTTGTACTTTGCCCGCCCCATCTGCTTTTCCATATCAAAAAAGGGAGCCATGTACTGGTTTCTGGTATGTTGTTCAACGGCAAGCGCTTCGAATGCCCAGCGCGAAACCATTAACTCGCCGACGAAGGGTACCGCATCCTTGTCAGCCATTTTGTCCTGCAGATCGTCAAATTTGACGATGACGCCGCACAGCAGGATCTGGGGGATCAGCAGCAGGGGGATCAGGATATAAATGGTCACTACTGAGTCGAAGGCGGATGAGATATTCAGCCCCACCATATTGGAAAACACGGCAACCGAAAAGAGAACCAACCAATAGGGAAGGTTCATTCCATGGATTCCCAGGACCAGGTTTCCCGCCAGTACAAAGCAATAGGTCTGAAAGGCAGACAACAGGATCAGAAACAGCACCTTTGAATTGAGATAGCTCAGGCGGCTGAGATTAAGGAATGATTCCCGCTGCAGAATTTTCCGGTCTTTGATGATTTCCTCGGCGCTTACGCTCATACCCATAAAGAGAACCACCACGATCGCCATGAAAAGATAGGAGATGAGGTTCTTATTTTCAAAGAAGATGTACTGATCTCCTTCAGCAAAGCGGGTAAAGTAGCCGACAATAAGTGCAAGTAAAGGCGCTTCGATCAGGTTGATCAAAAGGTATTGCCGGTCTGTTGTTTTGATCCTCAGGTTTCTTTTTGAAAAAATCAGGAACTGCTTCCATTTCCCCGGCTTTTTAAAGGATGATTTTGGATTTTGCATTCCGGAGGGAAGGGGTTCCTTTGTATTTTCCGGCTCCACCTTCTCCTTATACCGCAGGTACCAGTCCTCGGGTGAGAATTGCCGGTCCGGCATCAGGTTCCCGGCCTCGTCAATTTTCTTGGTTTCTACAATTTCGAGCACCTGTTCCGGGTTAACATTGCCGCATTGGAGGCATTCACATACATCGGAATTAACGTGATCGATGGCCGTTTTGAAATAGATAATCCCGTCAAGAGGGTTTCCGGTATAAATAGGTCGCCCGCCTTTGTCCATGATCCAGAGCTTGTCAAACAGCTTGAAGATGGCTGAGGAAGGCTGATGGATGTTGACCATGATGATCTTCCCTTTCCGGGCCTGCTCCTTCAGCAGGAGCATCACTTTTTCCGAATCCATCGACGACAGTCCCGAGGTGGGCTCATCAACATACAACACGGCGGGTTCACGAATCAGCTCCAACGCAACGTTCAGCCTTTTCCGCTGGCCTCCGCTGATGGTTTTTTTGAGCGGACTGCCGACCTTCAGGTCTTTAAACTCATAAAGTTCAAGTTCCTGCAGGATACGCGTCACCCGCTGACTGAGTTCGTCTTTGGTGAAGCCGTCAAAACAAAGCCGGGCACTGTACCAAAGGTTTTCCCAAACCGTAAGCTCTTCAAAAAGCAGGTCATCCTGGGGTACAAAGCCGATTAATCCCTGTACATCTTTCCTGTCACGGTGGATATCCAGCCGGTTGATACAGATTTGCCCCCGATCGATCGGGATGCTCCCGTTCAGGATGTTCAGCAGCGTTGATTTCCCCACGCCGCTTCCTCCCATAACGGCAATCAGCTGTCCCGAGCGTTCTGTAAACGAAAAAAGGTGTAAGCCGTTGTTGCTGTTTTTGAACCTGAACTCAACGTTTTTCCCTTGAAGAACAAAGGGGGCGGCTGTCGTCCTGTCGAAAAAACAGTCGGTAATATCGGAATAGTAAATTGGCTGGATTCGCGGTCCCCTCAGGATGCCCCCTTCCCTGAACGCATAAAACCTGTTGGGAAGAATGGGATTTCCCTCAAGCGAAATCGTTTCTTTTCCCCTGAAATTGAAAATATAATTTCCAGTCTGTTTCAGATATAAAAAGAGCAACTCGCCGTCCAGATTGCGGACTTTCAGGTGCCTGATCCCTTTGCTGCCGGGCTTCTCTTCGGCATTGATGAGGAGGAAATCGGGAGAGTTCAGCGAAGCCGCTGAATCAATGAAAATAAATTCCCTGTAAGTTTTCTGTTCGTCTTCGGGAATGGAAAAAGCCGTACCCAGAATCCGGAAGAGATCTTCTGCTTTTTCGGTTTCACCGGTCCTTGAAAGTTCCATGAAACGCAGAAAAACCATGATTTGCTCTTGCTTGTGCAGACGGCTGCGGATGTTGCCGGCAATTTTTTCGGCCTGCAGATTCACGTCGACCGGAATGACCGGTTCGCCGTCAATCCCATAAAGATCGAGCAGTTCATCAAAAAGGCGCAGGTACTCCCCGGAAGATGAGATTCCGAGATGCAGCTTCAGGTAGGATGAGAAAATCGCATGGGCATTTGCTCTGTCAGACCTGCTCTGAACCGAAAAAATAGCAAACAGGTTGATCAGGGCATTTAAGGTGATCTCGTTCATGGTTAGTTCGTTTCTTTGGGCGAATTCGGAAGCGCTAAAATCCGGATCCGGATTTTAGCAAAGTAAAAAGGGATTTGCCCGTACAGACAAATCCCTCCGGCCTATTTGAAAATTTCGTTCCTGAAGGCTTCGATCATCGGACTGATCTCCTTCAGTTCCTTTTCTGTAAATTCAGGATGTTGTTCAAAATAAGCGGCGATGGGTTTCATCTTTTCATAGTAGGGTTTCACGTTCTCGTCGCCCGACATCATTTCCAGCAAAGTGAAGATACTGTTTGCTCGTTCATCCTGCTTGCCGATAAATTCGATCATTGGTTTATTGTTCTGTGCAAACAGGGTCACCTGCGTCAAAATATATAAAGCTTCGGCATTGGCTCCGATAAAGGAAAGGGCGTAGGTGCCGGGTTGATCGCTGGTGCTGAAATTCTGATGAGCCCGGTTCATCATTTCGTTCACTAAAATATCGATAGAATCCTGATTTTCAGCATTGTCCTGCAATCTTTTCCGGAAATTAGAAGTAGATGCAAATTCATTATCCAGCCCTAACCGTTCAATAAGCTGTTCTTCCAGTTCGCTGATCTTGATGACCATGTCGCTTCTGTTGAAAGTTTTTGCATAGAACAAATCGAATCCGTACATGCCAAGCCCGATAGCCATTTGGGTTTCGGTCATGAATTTTTCGACATCATCGATGGGTACGGTGAGATCAAGAATGTAAGATGCGCCGGCTTTATTGATAAACTCAGCAACTTCTGTCGCCTTGGGTGAATTATTGATCACTTCGGTGATCTGATCTTTGATCTTCATCGCGTCAAAAACTTCCACTTCCACTGATGCTTCCTTCCCGTCGGAGGTGGTACCTTTTTTGTCACTCACTTTTGAAGATTGTCCACAACCAAAGAGAAGAAGTCCGAAAATGCTGATCATTAATACATTTTGCAGATTTTTCAAATTCATATTGAAGGTATTTTAGATTAATTAACTTTCATTTTTTTTTCAATTCCCAAGAAGCTTTAAAGATAGCATAAATTGATTAGTTCCATTTCTCCCGTTCTCAAATTTTTTCGCGTATCCGAACGACCAGGTTGTTTTCAGATAAGACAGTAAAACGAGCTGCACATCTACCTGTGCTCCGGCATTGAACAAATGGGATAAATCGGACGAGCGGTCAAAATCGGTCAGCAGGTGCGTACCAAACAAGGCTGACTTGATATAAGTGGGATACAACCATGTTGTTCCCACATTCCGCAGCCGAATGGGGCGAAGGTTCAGTTCAGCCATGGTTTTAACAAAATTCCAGGCGGAAATTTCATCGATCGCGGCGCCGGGGAATGCGAGTGTTTTTCGGTATTGCTCCGAGGGCTGCCAGTCAATATAGTTGTTCCTGAATCCTCCGAAGTAAAAGTAGGAGAGGCCTGAACTCCGGCTGCCCGCCGACTGTCCCACACTGTTCCGGATCCAAAAGCTGGAGTTTCGGGTCCAGGGAAGCAGAAATCCGATATCCTGACTGGAGATCAGGGAAGGATACAACTCACCTTTTGCCAGATAACCTGTTGCTGAAAGATCCCACGACCAACCTTTTTCATCGACCACACCACCCAGCGTTTTCCGAAGCTTTGACAGGCCATAACCGGCTGTGGCAGCCTGGAAACTGCGAATGGGTGATGAAATGTTTTGGTATTGCGGCAGCACTTCCAGGTTCCCATAGGTGTAGAGCCCCAGTTCGTAAAACGATTGCAGGGGTTTTTTTCGTGTTTTTTCTCTTTTGTAGCTGATCCCGAGCGAATAACCTGCGCGGCTTTTTTTTGTAGGCCCGAACAGGTCATAAAAATCAGTCTTGTTATAATTGGCGGTTAGTCGCCAGTTCCAGTATTGCCACTCAAGCAGGGCGTGGATCTTTTGGCGGTCCTGATAATCACTCCAGGGAGAACCGGCCAGGAACAGACCGATGTTGCTGATGCCTACCGGGTCACGCCAATTGAGGCGATATCCCAGGGCAACTGTTTCCTTGAAACCGCCTATGTCCGGAAAGGCATTGGCCAGCTTCATCTCTTTCAGCGGACGATAGGTTTCTTCTTTGACCGATTCGGGTTTTGGCAGTGCGGCGGCCGGCGGCAGCGACCATTCTTCGACCTGCAGATATTTTTGGTGCACCTTGTTTCCCAGGTAATTGATGGCGTTGGCATCTTCCAGGACGCTGACCGGGATCACTCCGGGCGTCATGCCGTCGCGATGAAATTTCAGTACCAGCAGTGAATCTTCGTTCAGTTGCAGTGGCATAAAGAATCCCGTCTCTGTGTTGGACAGTAATTCAAATTTCTGCTTGTCCGGTCTTATCCTCCATACATTCGATACACCGGTATAATAGGAAGTACCGATCAGATCGGTATTGTTGGTTGAAAATTTGAACTGGGTCAGTGTATTATCGTCCAGCGACCAAACGGTGGTGAAACTTGAAAGGCCCTGCTCCAGTTTTTCAATGTTGAACAGAATAAGTGATTGCTCACCCTTTACGCCCGAGAGGGAGGCACTCAGCTTTTTCCCGTCATGCGAGATGTCAATGTCAAAAATGACTTTTCCAAAAGGCGCCGTGAACATGGGGATCACCTGCTTGTAAGGTTCAGGCATCTTCACCAGAATAGAGTATCCATTATCGTTCTTTACCCCCCAAATACTTTGATCTGCAGGGTTGAACACCAGATCGCCTGTTCTGGTAAATGGATTGAGGACGGATTTCTTACCGGTGACCACATCAATTTCGACCAGATTGCGGTATTTACTGTTTTGTTCGGAGATATAAATCTTTTCTTTTTTGGCGTTGTAGGCCAGGTGCGTCGAATAGTAAAGTTCGGGTGAATCGAGGGTGGCAATTTTTCTGATCCGGCCAGTACGGATATCTATTTCGGCGACCTGGGAAATAATTCCCGGATGGTTGATAGCGGCATAGATCTTACCCGTCGACGGGTTGTAAGCCATTTTCGAAACATTTCCCAGCGGATGGCTGGTAAGGGGCCTGAAATCAGTAAGCGGACAGGCTTTTATGCGTTCAATATTCTTCTGCTGAAAGCCATATTCCCAACGGATCCATTCGTTCCAGGCTTGCCCGACCGGTTCCCCGTAGACATCTTTAAACTGTGCCGCATAGAATGCCTTGCTGTTGTCTGTACGCGTATAAAATGCTTTCAGCTTGTCGATACCGTATTGGCAGGCAAGCCAGGTGATGAAGCGGGTCCCGTACAGGTATGAATTCGCTCCCACCTGGAAGTCGATGGTGGTTCCTTCCGTTTCCAGCCCGATCAGCGAGTAAATGGGCAGGTTTTCACTGACGATACTTCGGAAGTACATTTCATCGTAGGTTCCCATGGCCCGACCCAATCCTCCCGACAGCCAGGTTTCCATAAAACAGGCGATGCCTTCATGAAACCAGCGGGGGGCATACCAACGCGGGCTAGTCATCAAACTCCAGAGGGCAGAAACCGGTTTTTCTTCATCCCGCCTGGTTTTCCCAAACAGCAGCCGGCGGTAAAGCGAATCCTGCTTATTTGCCTTGTCGGCCATGACAATATGAGTAAGCTCATGGTTAAAGAGCCATTGGAAGCGTTCGTTAGACGGGATAATGCTGAAGGCAAAACTATAGGGTTCAATGCCAAGCTGCACCTGACTAAAGGGCATGGCAATCGCGCCGCCATGCCCCATGTCCTGAAAATCGCTTAAAATCACGTAAGTGGTCGTATCCCGGTAATTCCAGAACTTGCTGTGAAAGTTCATCGCATTGCGGTACGTCTGCGAAACATGGGGCAATAAATAGGAATACCGTTTGCCAAAATAAATCAGGTCAAGATTACCTGTTTTTAGATGACTGATCTGCTGTGCAGGGACAACAAACGAGCTTAGAATGACCGTTCCTGTCAGCAGAAGTAATTTCAGCTTGCACATGGAAAATTATTCTCTATTGCCAGTATCCGCTAAAGCCCAGACCTTCCGCATCCAGGAGCGCTCCAAGTTTTTCAGAATCCCAGAAGCCCCCACCAAGCTTTTCCGAATCCCAGAAGCCCCCGCCGAGCTTTTCCGAGTCAAATATTACGCCCAGTTTTTCTGCATCGTGAACGACCCCGAGTTCTTCCTTATTTTTCAGTCCCAGCTTTTCCTGATCCAAAAATCCCAGAGACTCCGCATCGCCAATCACTAACAGTCCCAGCTTCTCGGCATCGAGAAAACCAAACAGCCCCAGTTTCTCCGAATCCGCTATTTCTATCCCGGCTAGTTTTTCGCTGTCAAAAACACCCAGTTTTTCAGCATCAAGGGCACCAATCCCATCCAGTTTCTCCGCGTTCAGCAGTCCCAGTTTTTCCTGATCCCAGGCTCCCAGTTTTTCGGCATCGGCAATACCCAGTTTTTCCTGATCGAGTGCCTGTAAAGACAGTGTTTCGAGATCGCGCAGAACTGTTTGACGGATATCCGATCCCTGCGATTTCAGGTCTCTGCTGTATAATTTCTTTTTGTCAAAGAATTTCAGCAGGGCCTTATCGCGGGTGAGCAGCGATGATCCGATTTCGTTCAGCATCAGCAGGTCGTGTGCCTTGTTTAACTGAGGGTAGGAACCTGGTCCTTTTTCCTGAATAAAAGCATCCAGTTTATTGACAAAACCCAGTACAGTTTTATTCCCGTATTTGATTTGGGCGATCAGGTTATTCGCTTCAAGAATGGATTGCCGGAGCAGGGCCGGACTTGCTTCGCCGGCCGACTTGCAGACCACTGTTGTCATGAGCAGATTTTTACGGGCAGTAGATAAAAGCTTACTGTAATCTTCCAAAGCAGCGATAAGGCCGGCATTTTGATTCCTAAACTCTTCGGTGGCAACAGCCTCTTTTACCGCGAAGTCGATGTTTTCGCCTAACTTCACGGCCCTCAGGTAATGGAAAGTCATGTAATTCCTGACGGAGTTTAGCAAGGTGGTGTCTGACAGAAGCTCGTCTTTTAATTCGATATCTGCTTCTGTGGCTTTGGTATTCCGGTAATTCTTCACTTTTCCGATAGTGCCTGAAAGTCCGTTTTCACCGACGCTGGGATAGTCAACCGATATGCCGATCACAAACCCGATAATCAGCGACAGGATAACAGCAAAAACGATTAACAGATTGGTTCTTTTCATGATGATGGTTTTTTATTGTTCGTCTAATACAAATTATTCACAAACCGTTAAAAAGTTGGTAAATGTCTTCTCTTTTATTGCGGATTTAGTTCATAAAAAATCCTGTTGCTTTGTGAAAACCGGATATGCGGCGACCAGGCCGGCTTTTCACAGCTTATTTGAAAAATATGTTTGCCGGAGCACCGGCCAAGCAGGCTTCCGTTACCGGCTTCCTTCACCTGAAATGTTCCTTCCGAAAATAACACGACCAGTTGATCTTTCCTCAGTTTTTCGTCACTCCCGTCAATAGTCAGGTCAACAGGACCGGCGGACGTAAGCGTAATCGTGAACAATCGGAAGCTGTCTGCCTCCGCTTGGGTAATTTTAATTTGGGTGCCGTTTTGGGAATAATATTCGCCAGGCACACTTCTCTCAGCCATTGTGCCGCTCACTACACTTGCGTTAGGGTGCTGATCCTCTCTTATGCTGATGTAGGTTATCAGGCTGCCTGATAACAGTCCTGTTAACAGAATGGCGGCATACGCAAGCATTTTACGGGACTTGTCCGGTATGAACCGGATTGTTTTTCCAGGAACTCCGGCTACGGTATTCTGCCCTTCTTCCAGCCGGCGCATGATCCTGGTTGCAAAATCTGCTGCAGGAATATTTTCGGAGTCACGTTTAATTGCATGGTCCAGGCTCAGCAGTCTTTGATAAGCAATTCGTGCTTCGGCCGAATTCCGCATCAACTCGTTGAACTGTTCCTCGTCCCGCCCTGTTAGATTTCCATCGATTTTAGACTGGATCATCCATTCCTCTTTTTTCCCTATGTTAGTCATGCGATGAGTTTTTTAGTATAAAATGAACTCCAACTTGTACTTGTGCCGTGTGACACCATCTGTTTGTTCCATTTTCTTAGTTATATTGAATGACAGAGAAAAAATTAGCTTTTGACAAACGGTCCCTCAGTATTTTCCGTGCATCAAAGAGTCTCGATTTGACGGTTTTTTCCGGAATGCCCAATGTCTCTGCGATGTCGGCGTAAGACAGATCCGCGTAATATTTTAGAAGGATCACCGATTTGTGATGCGCATGAAGCTTGCTGATCTGGAGATTTAACAAACGGTCCCGGCTCTCGTAGTCAGGCTCCGTATCCGGTCTGTTTAACCACTGTTCAGCCAGGCGGTCGATCGGTGAATAGGTCCTTTCCCGTTTCATGAACAACAGTGCTTTGTTAATCGCGATCCGGTAAATCCAACTGAAAAATTTATAATCCGGCTTATATTGCCTGAGCGATTCATACGCTTTTACAAAAACATCCTGCGTCAGTTCACCTGCGTCATCCATATTCCCGGTAACGCGCAGGATGATCCTGAAAACAGGATGCTGATATTTTTCAACCAGCAGTTTATACCGGTCCACATTACCCGCCAGGACAGCCGCTATGATCTTTTGTTCCTCTTCCATTTCTCTTTGTTAAAAACTGCCGGGATGTATTCCGACAGAAGTATCCGCGCTGGTCTGAAAAGTTGGTATTTCCGGTGCATTATTTTTATTTAAGTTGTTGAATACGTACCCCGGGCTTTATTTCAGTGAATTTAATTTCCATAATGTCCTGTAATTCATTTTTATGAGCGGAGAGAGCGTAAGTTCTCCTATCTTGCCGATCTGCCGGCGAAGCAACATCAACTCTTTTAACTTAGCTTGCAGGTCCTTTTCAATGATCACCGGAAATCCGCTTTCCTTTAACATGATATTGCGCTTTGCTTTGACCGATAATTCTAAGTAAACACGTATATAGCAGTACATATCGACAATTGTTTCGGCCGAAAACCGCGATTTCAGCGATGCCAGGTACTCTCCTGAATGGGTGGCGAGAAACTGTCCTTTATTGATCATGTTCAATAGTTCGATCTCACTGTTGAACTCAATCTCCAGCCAGTTTTGAAGCTGCTTTTCATTATGCCTGAAGATCACGATAAAAATGAGCGGCAGAAGGATAATAACTCCGAATGTCTGCGCTGCAGGATCGATATAAAAGTGGTTGAAAGCCGCATGAATGCCATAGGCGGTAAGCAGCGCAAGCAATATATGGCCCGTGTCGAACCTGCTGCGGGTTTTGCTGGCGATCAGGATGACTGCAGCCAGCGAAGTGCATCCGCCATGCATAAAAGCCGTTCCAAAGCCGCGAATGATCCAGATCCACAGGTTGGGATCGGCAGTTGTGTTAAGATAAAAGATATTTTCGACAAGCGCGAACCCGGCCCCCACGGCAAAGCCGTATATCGCTGAATCGATCATAAAGCCGATGCGTTTGCGCGCGAGCATCAGAAAAATAAAGGCAGATTTCAGTGTTTCTTCCGTGGCAGGTGCGAAATAGCGTGTCAGGCTCCGGTACTGAATCTGCGTAAGAGACATAATAAGTGTATTCAGATAATAGGCTGAGAGAGCGCTGAGCGCACCCCAAAGGATTGCTGCCAAAAGGTACTTTCCTGCCACAAGTTTAAAACTGTCGAGCAGGAACAGAAATAGCAGAAAAAGCAGGACAGGGAATATACTGAGACCGACTTCCATATAAAAACGTTTCTTATTCAGACAGTTAGGCTTCTATAGGTCCGTTGCGTTCCTTCCCCGACTGAAATGCAGGCGGATAAATAAAGATTCCGGTCTCTTATTCAGTTTAACATCCCTCCTTGAACATAACAAATAAACTAAAAATAAATGAAAACTCGTGTGATGTGGGGAGTAGAATGAATATAAATAAAGGATATGAGTCAAGCGACGGCATCTTCCGGGATCGATCAGAAAATATGCCTCTAAAACATATCCTGGCCAGACTCCAGTACTTGCTTTTCCTGTTTTTTTGGTTTTTATTGCAGTTATTTAGATGTGGTTTAAATAAAAACAACAAGTTTAACTTTAATTCGAAAAAATCGTGAAGCCATTGAATGACAGCAAGAAGCAATACTGGAAAAGAAACCTGAGCTATTTAAGTGTCCTTTTGTTTATTTGGTTTATCTGTTCGTACGGAGCGGGCATTTTATTTGCCGGATTCCTGAACCGTTTCCAACTGGCCGGATTTCCGCTGGGATTCTGGTTTGCGCAGCAGGGATCGATCTATGTATTCGTGGTGCTGATTTTTGTGTATGTTTTTTTGATGAACCGGCTTGACAGGAGCTTTGATGTTGATGAAGAATAACCTGAACTTATGGATACGCAGCTTTGGACCTATCTATTGGTGGGAGGAACGTTTCTGATCTATATTCTTGTGGCGATCTGGTCGCGCGCCGGCTCCACCCAGGAGTTTTATGTAGCCGGAGGGGGTGTGCACCCTGTTGTAAACGGAATGGCGACTGCGGCCGACTGGATGTCGGCGGCTTCATTTCTGTCGATGGCGGGTCTGATCTCTTTTATGGGTTTTCGTGGTGCTCAGTACCTCATGGGGTGGACAGGCGGTTATGTCTTGCTGGCCTTGCTCCTGGCACCTTATCTGCGGAAGTTTGGAAAGTACACCGTCCCGGACTTTATCGGGGAGCGGTATTATTCGCGTCAGGCCCGGCTGGTGGCCCTTATTTGTGCACTTTTTGTGTCATTCACCTACGTTGTGGGGCAGATGAAAGGGGTAGGGGTGGCGTTTGCCCGTTTCTTAAATGTTTCGTTTGATCAGGGCGTGCTGATTGGCATCGGGATTGTATTTTTTTATGCCGTGTTGGGAGGCATGAAAGGTATTACCTATACCCAGGTGGCGCAATACTGTGTCCTGATCTTTGCCTTTACGGTTCCGGCCATTTTCATATCACTCCACATGACCGGGAACCCGGTTCCCCAATGGGGGTTTGGAAGCAAGGGCAGGGATGGGGTTTATTTGCTCGAAAAGCTGAATCAGCTTTCCGCGGATCTTGGATTTGATCAATATACGGTCCTGGGCAGGAACAGTCTGGTCAATATGTTTTGTATCACGGCAGCCTTGATGTTTGGCACGGCCGGATTACCGCACGTCATTGTGCGCTTTTTTACCGTACCCCGGGTCCGGGATGCCCGTACTTCGGCAGGCTGGGCCTTGCTTTTCATTGCCGTGCTTTATACCACTGCACCCGCTGTTGCCGCCTTTGCCCGTACCAATCTGATTACGACCGTGGCCGATAAGCCTTATACCGATGTTCCCGACTGGTTTAAGAATTGGGAAAACACCGGATTACTGACGTTTACCGATAAAGACAAAGACGGGAAGATTCAGTACCTGGCAGATGTGGAACAAAATGAACTTACGATCGATCAGGATATAATGGTTTTAGCCAATCCGGAAATTGCCGGATTGCCCGGCTGGGTGATCGCCCTGGTGGTAGCCGGTGGACTTGCCGCGGCACTGTCGACGGCTGCCGGCCTGTTACTGGTGATCTCGACTTCCATTTCGCACGACTTATTGAAAAAGTACCTGAAGCCGGACATTTCCGAAAGAGGAGAGTTGTGGGCTGCCCGGATCGCCATTGCGGTTGCCGTTTTTGCGGCGGGGCTGGCGGGCATGCATCCGCCCGGCTTCGTGGCGCAGGTGGTGGCGCTGGCATTCGGACTGGCCGCATCATCGTTCTTTCCCGCTATTGTCCTGGGTATTTTCAATAAACGGATGAACAGGGAAGGAGCGATGGCCGGAATGATCACCGGTGTCATTTTTACGGCGGGTTATATCTTTTACTTCACCCCGCAATTGGGAGGACCGGGAACCCGGGATGGATTCTGGTTCGGGATTTCGCCCGAGGGGATCGGTGCGTTGGGGATGCTGCTGAATTTTGCGGTTTCAATGGCGGTTTCCTGGTTTACACCTCCTGTTCCTCCCGAAATACAGGAACTCACTGAAAACATCCGTTTCCCCCGTGGTGCAGGTGAAGCACATGATATTACGATCCACTAAAGGATAAAAAAACCATCCACAACCCTGGGGGTTGTGGATGGTGGATCAGAGAATGGCCTATATTATTTTTCCAGCATTTTTATGAAATAGCCTCCAACAACAGAGCGGGCCTGGAAACCTACCTGCGTGGCATCGGTGGTTTCGTACCAGTCCGACATCGGAACACGGTCGGGCGTTTCGGTGACATAGGCGTAAAGCGGGTCAATAAACTTTTGAAAAGTTGCCGTATCGTTGGCCAGCGTGGCCGTCCAGACGATCCAGTCGCTCTTGGTATAGGTTTTCCGGTTATCCAGTGGCAAGCCGTACTTGTTCTGTTTGACGAGGTAATAAGCCACTTCCTTTTGCCGTACCGCCCCGGGGAAGATTCCCAGGTCCAGGAGCTTGTCCCATACCAGATTGTATTTCTGGCTCCAGGTTCCCGGCTGGTCGAAGGTCAGTCGGTAGTGATCGCCGTCGCCGGCCATTTTCATCCATTCTCCCGCCATCCGTTTGGCTTCGGCCACATCGTTTTTGCCCAGCATTCCGGCCAGCTTTCCGTATCCGGCGATGCCCATAATGGCCTTCACCGACAGGTTCACATTGTGGGCAAAATGACCGGCAAAATCATCTGTACAAAGCTGGTTTTCCGGATCCAGCCCCTTTTCAAGCAGGTAATTGGCCCAGGTGGTCAGCACCTCCCAGTGTTTCTCCGCATAAGCGGCGTTTCCTTCCACATCGGCGATCGCCGTTGTCAGGATCAGCATATTCCCGCTTTCCTCCACCGGCATATCACCGCCATAGGTTTGTCCATTGGCCAGCGGATAGGTGCCGACGTCGTGGGCAGCAAAAGGTTTGGTCCATTTGCCGCTTTCAGAATAATAGAAGATCGGGTTCAGCATGCCTTTGAGAAGTTCCGGATTGTATTTCAAAAACAGCGGGGCCGACGGATAGGTCACGTCGACCGTTCCGACCGATCCGTTCTGAAGTTTTCCTTCGACAGGAAGAGCGTGTTGCCCGGGTATCTTTCACCAGTTTATGGGCCGCAATACTCTGGCGGTAAGCCAGCATGCAAAGACGGGCGTAATTTTCACCCCCGGCATCAAGGGCTTCGCGGTATATCATGCTGTCAAGTTTGTCGCAGCGGGTCAGGATGCTTTCATAGTCTTTGGCTGCAGCGGTCAGTGCATCATCAAAACTTACCTGTCCGTCTTTTTTCCACCAGGCTTTCAGGTTGTCTCTTTTTAATCCACCTAATTTTTCAATTGATCCTAATTATGATTTCACAATGATTTCACCGGAAAGAAAAAAGAGCTACAATCGTAATTGTAACTCTTTGATTTTTAGTGTAGCGAGAGCCGGGCATGATCCGGCGACCTCATGATTATGAATCATGCGCTCTAACCAGCTGAGCTACCTCGCCATTCCAAAATTGCGGTGCAAAGATAGTATTTAATTTTTTTCTTCCGCAAGCCTCACGTAAAAAAAAATGCCTGTAAAATCTGATTCAAATTGTATATATCTGAAGGAATGTCTATATTGCACAAAAACATCAGAAACAATGGCCTCAAAATCCAAAATTCAGCTGGAATATTCTGTTAATTGTTCCCCTGCTGTCTTGTACCACCGCTTAAATTCCGCTGCAGGCCTGGCAGAATGGTTCGCCGATGATGTTCGCGTGAAAGGTACGCTCTTCACCTTTATATGGAATGGTTCCGAAATGCAGGCCGAAATGGTTCAGAGCAGGGATGGGAAGCAGGTCCGGTTCAACTGGGTCGAGGACGAGGAGGATTCCTATTTTGAATTTCGTATCAGCAAGGATGAACTTACAGGCGATGTCTCCCTGACGGTAACTGATTTTGCAGAAGAAGGGGAAGAAAAAGGAGCTGTAGATCTGTGGAACATGCAGATTGCAGATTTAAAACGAAATCTTGGTTGTTAATGGTTTCTTAACACTTATTTTATCCAAAATAAGTTAGTTTTGTAACCATTCAAATCCGGTACACATGAAACGGTTGCATCAGTTTGTTTTAAAAAGCTTTTTAGGGCCGTTCTTCATGACCTTTTTCATTTGTGTTTTCATTCTGCTCATGCAGTTCTTGTGGAAGTACATTGATGATATGGTCGGGAAGGGCCTGGAATGGAATATCATCCTCGAACTGCTTTTTTATGCATCCATGGCACTGGTCCCCATGGCTTTTCCGTTGGCCATGCTCCTGGCTTCCATCATGTCGTTCGGAAGCCTTGGAGAGAATTATGAGCTCGTTGCAATGAAGGCTTCCGGAATCTCTCTTTTTCGTGTCATGCGT
>JBFXKJ010000034.1:0-26346 GCA_050173895.1 Mangrovibacterium sp.
ATTCGCTCCTGGCTAAGTTCCTGTTGTTTTTCCCATAATCGCATAAAAACCTCCTGAGCGATATCAGTAGCCAGTTCCTGATCGCCAGACCGGTAGTACACATAGCTGCGCAACGCGTCGAAATGCCGGTCAAACAATTGTTTAAAAACTTCCCGGGTCAATCCGTTAATTGATTTTGGCCTTTATGCATTCACTGCCTCGTTCCCTTTCTTTTTGTCTTCAGCTAAATACCGCGTAGGGAAGGTTCCACCCTACCGGCAAAAGACTCTTTTTTTACTCTGCAACCGGTCTTATGGTTACAAATCAGGGGGACTTCCGGAAGGCACACGCGGGCACTGGCCAAATCCGGGCAGGGAAAATAGGCCGGTGTCGTGCGAATCCTTCATGAAAAAATGCTTAGCTTTGTTTAAAGCCCAATATTCCTTCCATGCCAGAGCTTAGTAAGGATACTGTAGTTCAGTTTATTCATGGAGATGAGCATGCGTTTAAGCTCATCTTTAACTTTTTTTATCCCCGCCTGTACTACTTTATTCATGCGTATATTCCCCACGATGATCTGGCCGAAAATATCGTGCAGGATACTTTTTTTACCTTATGGAATAAGCGCGAAGATCTCAGGCACGACAGCAATATCAATGCCTGGTTATACACTGTGGCGCGCAATAACTGCCTGAAGAAAATCCGTGACAGCAAAACGAACCGCCCGGGTATATTGGCCCGGCTAAATGAAGCGGAAGTTGAGATGAACATGGAAGCTTTGACTGAAATCAATACGTCTGACCTCAGTTGCCGTGAAATTGAACGGATCGTTGAACATACGCTGAATGAATTACCGCCCCAATGCAGAAGAATTTTTCAGATGAGCCGGTTTGAACACAAGAAGAACAGGGAAATTGCGCAGGAACTGGAAATCTCGGTTAAAGCCGTGGAAAATCAGATTACCAAAGCCCTGCAAATATTCAGAAGAACATTGAAGGATTATCTTCCGCTTGTTGCTTATTTGTTCATCTCCTAACCGCCAGGCTTGACCCACTTTCAGCGGATGCGGGTACTTTTCCTAAGCTTCAAAAAAAAATTTCATTTCCGGCATGGGGGTAAACTGCATTTCCGGATTATACAAATGAGCGGTTTCATTGAAGATATGAGGATAGAAAAAATCATAGCAGTAATTACCAATAACGTGCCTGAACAGGAGAAAAGTGATCTTCTGACTGAAATTAAAGGTGATCCTTTGCTTTACAGGAAGTATCGTTCTCTGAAAAATGCCTGGGCTTTGTCTGCTGATGGGGCAAACCTGCCTGAATCGAGAATAGAGAAAGCGTATTTAATGCAGCAGGCAAAAATTAACCATCGAAATCCGGTTCAATTCCGGAAGCTGTTTCCGTTCATGAGGTATGCAGCCGTCCTGTTAATTGCCTTTGCAGGAGGCATCCTTTTCAGTCAGCGTTCTGCCGAGAAAACGGGATTAACTGAAATAATTGTTCCTCCCGGACAAGTTGCTGAGATGAATTTGCCTGACGGCTCGCATGTGTGGATCAATTCAGATACGCATTTGTCTTTTTCAAACAGTTTTCAGGATGAAAAACGGGAAGTGACACTGAAAGGTGAAGCCTACTTTCAGGTTAAGAAAGCTAAAAATCCGTTTATTGTTTCGACCGAATACGGGAATGTCACGGCCCTGGGAACAAGTTTCAATGTATATGCCTATTGTAACAGTAAATTCCAGGCGACCCTTGTGGAGGGAATAATCAAATACTCCAATAATAAAGATCAGCAGGAGGTGCTCCTCTCTGCCGGTCAGCAGGTCGTGCATTCTGCAGCCGGAAGCGTGGGTGTCAGGAAAGTCAAAACAGAGCTCTTTACATCCTGGAGAGATGGCGTTCTTATTTTCAGGAAAGAGCCATTACATGAGGTGATCAAAAGGCTTGAACGTCACTTTGCCGTCAAGATCGAGCTGCAGGACAGTGTTTTGGAAGATATCCGTTTTACGGGTAACATCGAAGGTGAAAATTTGATGGATGTGATGGAATATATAAACAAGACAAAACCCATTCAATATGCTTATGACAACAAACAGAAGAAACTGACAATCAAACAGAAATGACCTTGTAATAATTATTAGGAAAAAAGGCAGAATTTTGCCCATTCTGCCTTTAAAATTCCTGATTTAACGCATGTTAACTATTAAATCAAAACACAAATTTATGAAAAAAAATCGGTGTTATGATGGCTGTATGCCATTTGGTAATCAAATTCTAAAAAAGATGAAGCTAACGTCTCTATTATTGTTGCTGACTCTGTTTAACGGCCTTGCGGCCGACTTGTACTCCCAGTCCACAAAACTGACCCTGCGAATGGAGAATGTCAGGATCGAGGAAGTGTTGGGCAGAATCGAAGATCAAAGCAAGTTCAGGTTTTTCTATAACGATGAAATCAGCCTGGACAAAAAAGTTTCAGTAGACATTTCGGATGCAACGATCGAAAATATTCTGGGACAGGTTTTTGAGAATACCGGGATCGAATTTGAAATAGCGGACCGGCAGATTATTCTTACAAACAGCGCCAATCCGGCCAGTCCACAGTCATCACAACAACAAAAGACTGTCAGCGGGCTTGTCACGGATTCATCGGGAGCACCGCTTCCCGGGGTTTCAATTGTGATAAAAGGCACTACCATTGGTGTGATAACGGATGGTGAAGGGAGGTACTCGCTAAAGGGTATTTCAGGCGATGCTACCCTGGTTTTTTCATTCGTAGGGATGAAAATGAAGGAAGTTGAAGTGGGCAATCAGTCGGTTATTCGTGTGGTGATGGTTGAGGAAGCAATTGGGATTGAGGAGATTGTAGCCATCGGATATGGAACGATGAAGAAAAGTGATTTGACCGGTGCAGCGACGGTGGTCGAAGTGAAAGACATGAAGCGGGGTGTTCAGTCCTCGCCCATGGAGATGTTGCAGGGGAAAGTTCCCGGTTTGAATATCACCAAAAGCGGTGACCCCACCGAAAGCCCCGCCATTATTTTGCGTGGTCCTTCTACCATGCGTACGGGTGCCGCGATGGAGCCTTTTTATGTCATTGACGGTGTGCCGGGCGCATCGATCGATGCCGTTTCTCCTGACGACATCATCAGGGTCGACGTACTCCGCGACGCCTCCTCCACAGCTATTTACGGATCGCGTGCAGCCAACGGCGTCATTATGGTTACCACCAGACGCCCGGCTGCCGGAGAGTCATACATTTCCTACAGCGGATACGCAGCCGTTGAGACCATCGCAAACAGCTGGGATATGCTGACAGGAGACCAATTACGCGAATATCTGGCTCAGATTGACCGCGCTCCTGAAAATGACGATGGGGTGTCGAATATTGACTGGCAGGATGAAGTTTTGAGAGACGGGATCTCCCAAAATCATAATCTTTCGATGGGCGGGGCTATGAAGAAAAGCAGGTACAGTGCCAGCCTCAATTATTTTGACAACAACGGGATCGTCAAAACCACTGCCCGGGAACGATTAACAGGACGGTTAAGTGTTGAACATCAGACGCTGAAAGACAAAGCGGTCATCGGTTTTAACATGTCATACACCGAAACGGAAGACGCCAGGGCCTTTACAGAGGTTTTTGAGAATATGCTGGATTATCTGCCTACCCAGCCTATTTACAATGCCGATGGCACCTTCTTTGAAAATCTGCAGTACAGTATGTATCAGAACCCCGTTGGTCTGATCACGAACGATAAGCTCGAGAGAAGCATCAAAAATGTGCTGACGAATGTAACCCTAAAGCTGGATATTATGAACGGATTATCGTACGATGCCAGTGTTGCATACCAGCGAACCAGCACTGAGAACCGCACCTTCCATGGACGGGCTTCTGCAATGACCCCGGGGATGAACGGAGTTGCCATCCGCGATATCTACGCGAACAGTTTTAAGCAGTTTGAGAATTACCTGACCTTTGAAAGAGCTTTTGCTCAAAAGCATAATCTAAAGGTGCTTTTAGGCTATTCCTGGCAGGAGGACACTTACGGCGACGGGATTACAAGTGCCAACAGCAACTTCGTAACCGATGACCTGGCCTGGAACAATATGCGGCTGGGAGCGTCACCCGATAAATTAAGTATGACCGACCGCTACGGCACCACGCTGGTGTCGAAACTACGCATGATCTCGGCATACTCCCGTATCAATTATAACTACGATAACCGTTTCCTTTTGCAGGCTACGATCCGCCGCGACGGTTCTTCGGCGTTTGGAACAAACAGCCAGTGGGGTACCTTCCCATCGGTTTCGGCTGCATGGAGAATGACCAACGAAGCCTTTATGGGTGATCAGAATCTCTTCAGTGATTTGAAAGTTCGGGCAGGATACGGTGAAAGCGGAAACTCGCTTGGCTTCGATCCGATGATCGCCCGCCTGAAATACGGAATCACGGGAGTTACCTTTGTCGGCGGGCAGTTGATCCAGTCGGTGGGGGTTACGCAGAACGCCAATCCCGATTTAAAATGGGAAACCACATCGGTTGTCAACCTCGGTGTTGACTTTGGCTTCCTGGATAATCGTGTTACCGGTACCATAGAAGTCTATAACAAGAAGACGACCGACATGATTAACAGCTTCCCGGTCAGGACCCCTCCTTATATGTATGGATCGCTGCTGGCAAACGTGGGCGAATTCAGCAACAAAGGGATCGAGTTTCAGCTGGATGCGACGGTCATTAAATCTGACAAACTAAAGTGGCAGACTTCCTTTAATGTCTCCCATAACAAGAATGAAGTGGTTTCGCTTTCGAACGATTTCTTCGAAACTCCCGAAAAGGGTATCTATTCGGGCAGTGTAGGCGGTGTGGGCCAATCAGGCGATCCAACGCAGAACATCATGGAGGGAAAACCCCTGGGCAGTTTTTTCACCCGCAAATGGGCCGGGAGGGATGAAAATGGTGTCTCCATGTTTTACGATGCCGGGGGTGTTAAGCAATACACGGTGACCCGGGACGATTTTTATTTTGCAGGATCAGCCCAGCCAAAACTGATGTACGGATGGAGCAATGACTTTACCTATGGAAACTTTGATCTGAGTTTCTTTTTCAGAGGGGTCTATGGCAACGATGTCATGAATACAACACTGGCTGCCCTGAACAACCCGCAAAGTGCCACCCGGTTTAATGTGCCGGTTTTTACGCTGAGCGAGCCCATCAATGACTATAACTCATTTTTCCTTTCTGACCGGTATATTGAGAGTGGATCCTATTTGCGTCTTGACAACGCGACGATCGGATACACGATCGATGTGAGCAAACTTGGTATCAAAAGCGCCCGCGTATACGTGACCGGCAGTAACCTTTTTGTGATCACCGATTACAGGGGAGTAGATCCGGAAGTAAACATGGGGGGTATCAATCCGGGACTCGATAAAGCAGGTATTTATCCTAAGACCCGTTCATTCATGTTAGGGTTGAATGTAAATTTTTAAAAGGGAGTTAGATACAACTAAAATATAAGATCTATGAAAAATATAAATATAAAAAGCCTCAGATTTGCAGCAGCCCTTGTTTTATCCGTATTGCTGATGTCCTGCACAGATCTGGCGGTTCCGGTGGAATCGGAACTTGTTCCTGAAAACTTTCCCACTGAAGCGGCTCATTATGATGCGGCAAAAGGTCCAATTTACGGCCGTCTGGCGAGTGATATCTCTTCCGGATCGTACTGGAGGATACAGACGCTGACTACGGATGATCATGTTCTGCCGGCCCGTGCCGGAAACTGGGACGATGGCGGACAATTCCGGGAAGCCCACCGGCATTCCTGGACTGTTGACCACGATTGGGCGGAAAATACCTGGAGCTTCGGATTCAGCGGCATTACAGCCTGCAATCAGCTTCTTTCACTTTTCGCCAGTCAGCCGGAGGGAGCATTAAAAGATGCCCAGTTTGCTGAAATCCGCATGATGAGGGCGTTTTTCTATTATATCATGATGGATGTCTTTGGGAATGTGCCCATCATGAGAACATTTGAGGAGGATCCCGCAACCTCGCCGCGTGCTGAAGTTTTCAGCTTTATAGAAAGTGAAGTCCTCGATGTGATTCCAAATCTTCCTGAAGAAGTAAGCGCGAAAACCTATGGTCGCCCAACTAAATGGATGGCCCATGCCCTGTTGCACCGGATGTACCTCAATGCGCAGGTGTACACAGGTCAGGCGAAGTGGAATGAAGCCATTCAGCAGGCCGATTTCGTCATTAAGTCCGGCAAATTCTCCCTGGATACTGATTTCCTGTCAATGTTTAAACCCACCAACGGGCCCCAGATAAAGGAATTTATATTTGCCATTGTGGTTGACGCCTTTCAGACCGGCGGTGGGGTTTATTCGAGATACAGTATTTCATCCGAACTGTCAAATCTGAAATATGGAATGGGAACCCGTTCGGTGAGCAACGCCCACCGGATGCAGCCGGAGATGTTCGAAAAATTCGATTGGGAGAAAGATGCCAGCGGGAAGTGGGTTTGCACCACGCAGGATGTGAGAAATCAGACTATTTTAATAGGCCCGCAATATGATTCGAAAGGTAATCCGATCCTGATCAAGACGACCTATTCAAAACTGAATCAGGAATATACGGGCCCGACACCCAACAAGGATACCACCTGGCATTTATCCTTCTCAAAAGAAATCTGGCTCCGGGGAGACCCGGCTAAGATGGATTGTGCCAACGACCTCACGTCGCAATTTATGGGTGCCCGTTCTGTCAAGTTCTACCCTGACCCAAACTGGAACCCCACGCCGCGTTACGAGAATCACGACTTTCCGTTCTTCCGGCTGGCGGAGGTAATTATGGGCAAGGCCGAAGCAATTATGCGCGGAGGCAGTCCGACAAACGGCGATACACCTCTGTCGCTGGTCAATCAGGTCCGTGCAAGAGCACATGCTGCCTTATATACACAGGGACAACTTACGCTCGATGAGCTTTTGGATGAATATGCCCGTGAATTTCAACACGAAGCACACCGGCGAATCGATCTGATCCGGTTTGGAAAGTTCCACCAGCCCAGGTTGTTCCGCCCCAATGTGAGTGAATCGTATCGCCAGTTGTTCCCGATTCCTTCAAACCAGATGAACCTGAATCCTAAATTGACGCAAAACCCTGGCTACAACTAATAATCAGAACAGGAATGAAAGGAGATAAATGAATCTGATGAGGCTGTTCCGGAACGGGAGTTATCCTCCGGATGAACGAATATTAAAGAACGGCCTCCGATAGCAATACAAGAAAAAGGAGGGTGTTTCAGACTTTTGAAACACCCTCTTTTGTTGGATCGGTTTCGGGGAATAGTTTCAGAAACCTGCCGTTAATCTGAAGGCATGGTTTCACGCAGCAGGACCAGACTGTTCCCGTAAACCTGGTAGGTATCGCCGGTGAGGTCCTGCCCGTTTTCAGGGCAGGTGTCGAAAAGCAGCTTCCAACGGCTGGAGGGAACCGTATGTGGCAGCTTAAACGAAACGGATTCCCAGTGGCTGTTCACCAGGATCAGGAGCCTGTCGTCGGTGATGATCTCGCCCCGTTGGTTGATCTCCAGCATCACCTGGCCATCGAGCAGCATTCCCATGGAACGGATATAGCCGGTTTGCCATTCCTCGTCCGACATGTCGTTTCCGCAGGTATTGATCCAGCGGATATCGCGGACTTCCTGCCCGTGAATGCTCCGGCCCTTAAAATATCTCCGCCGGTGCATAATGGGATGTTTTTTCCGCAGGGCAATCAGAAAACAAACCGTGTCAAATAACGCATGCTGCCGTTCGTCCCAGTCCCACTTCATCCACGAAAGCTCATTATCCTGGCAATACACATTGTTATTTCCTTTTTGTGTCCGGCCATATTCGTCGCCATGACTGATCATGGGAACGCCCTGGCTGAAGAGAAGCGTGGCCAGGAAATTCCGCTTCTGCCGTTGTCGAAGTTCAACGATCCCTTCGTCGTCTGTTTCCCCTTCCACTCCGTGATTCCAGCTGTTGTTGTGGTTCTCCCCGTCCTGGTTGTTTTCCAGGTTGGCTTCATTGTGCTTTTCGTTGTAGCTCACCAGATCGTTTAGCGTAAAGCCGTCATGGGCAGTGATGAAATTGATGCTGGCATAGGGCTGACGCCCGTTGTCCTGGTACAGGTCGCTACTCCCGGAGAAACGGTAGGCCAACTCCGAGAGCTGGCTGTCATCGCCTTTCCAGAACCGCCGTACGCAGTCGCGGTATTTGCCGTTCCACTCTGCCCACAGTACGGGAAAGTTTCCCACCTGGTAGCCGCCGGTGCCGATATCCCAGGGCTCGGCAATGAGTTTTCGCTGCGATATCACAGGGTCCTGGTGGATGGTATCCAGGAAAGTGGACAATTTCCCGACATCGAACAGTCCGCGGGCAAGAGCTGAAGCGAGATCAAAGCGAAAGCCGTCGACCTGCATCTCCAGGGCCCAGTAGCGCAGGCTGTCCATGACCAATTGCAGGGTGCGGGCATTCAGCATATTCAGTGTATTTCCCGTCCCGGTGTAATCCATATAATACTGGCGGTCCTCTTCCGCAAGCCGGTAGTAGTTTTCATTGTCGATACCCCTGAAATTCAGCGTGGGACCAAGGTGATTTCCTTCTCCTGTATGATTATAAACTACATCCAGGATCACTTCAATGCCGGCTTTATGGAACTCTTTCACCATTTCCTTAAACTCAAATACCTGTTGACCTTGCACTCCCGACGATGAGTAACCGGAATGCGGCGCAAAAAATCCGATTGAGTTGTATCCCCAGTAATTTGACAGCCCCTGGTCGATCAGAAATTTGCTGTGAATGAAGTGATGGACCGGCATCAGCTCGACTGCGGTAATACCCAGCTTCTTAAGATAGCTGATCACCGGAGGAGAACAAAGACCTTTATAGGTTCCGCGTAATTCGGGCGGGACTTCCGGATGCAGTGCCGTGAATCCCTTTACGTGAAGTTCGTAAATAATCGTGTCGTGCATGGCTGTGCCGGGGCCCTTCACGCCTTCCCAGTCGAACGCCTGATCGACTACGACCGATTTGGTCACAAAGGGGGCACTGTCGAAGTTATCTTTCTCAAGATATTTTTTTTTTGATTTGCTCAAAAGCGGATAACTGAACATCGATTCATGAATGGCCGTACTTCCGGCGATCGCCTGTGCGTAAGGATCGATCAGCAGTTTAGAGGCGTTGAACCGGCGCCCTTCCAGTGGGCTCCAGGGGCCGTCCACCCGGTAACCATACAATTGTCCGGGAGCTACTCCCGGAAGGTAAATATGCCACACGTAGTCCGTTACTTCAGTGACGCGAATGCTCATCTGCAACGTTTCGTCCGGCAAACTGAAGAGGCAAAGTGTAACCTGTGTGGCGTTCTCACTGAAGAGTGCAAAATTAGTCCCTTCTCCATCCCAGGTTGCTCCCAGCGGATAAGGATAACCCGGCCAAACAGGCCCTTTATATGTTTCCATTCTTTTTTGAATAAATGTTCTCTATCGCTTGTGAAAAACCATGCCACGATAAAGATGGATAAGGGCTAAAAGGCTGGCAATAAAACGAATTCGTTAAAGTTGTGCCGTCTGGATGCAGGCGGGAACAGAACCTTTCCTCCGGCAGCCATGAAAAAGAATCCCCGCCTGTGGCGATATTTCCGCAGTGCTGCTGACATTGTTGTCATAGGATGAGGCCTGATCTCCTGCCCCGCAGTTTGACAGTTGTCGTGAAGGATGAAAAATTCCGCTCAAACAAATTATCTTTGGCTGCGTTAATTAGACGGTTGGGAAAAACCTTTCTTGAAGCAGTACAGTTATTTTTTTAAAAAAATGTATGAAGATTTTAGAAAAGAGCATTGAACAGTTTATTTTTTTTAGCCGCTGGATACAGATGCCGGTGTATGTCGGGCTTATCATCGCTTCCCTGCTTTATGCCGCCAAATTTATGATTGAGATGTGGCATCTGATCACCGACTTTCCGGAACTGAATGAAAATACCATCATGCTGTCTGTATTGGGGCTTATTGATATTTCGATGGTCATTAATCTTCTGGTTGTGGTCATTATCGGAGGTTACTGGACTTTTGTCAGCAAGATCGAATTTGGGACCCACGCCGATAAACCCGACTGGCTCACAAAGATAAACGCCAGCACGCTCAAAATAAAGCTGATCATTTCGTTGGTGAGTATTTCAGGGGTACATTTGCTAAAGACATTCATTGATATTCATAATGTGCCTTTGCAGGACGCCCTGCTACAGATGGGGATACATCTTGTGTTTCTGATCTCAGCAGTTCTGTTGGCTTTCACCGACAAGCTCATGCATTTTGATTCACATCCGGCAAAGCACTGAAATCAGATTCTCTTTTGGATCTGATCCCATTTTTCAGTGATCAGGAAGCTTTTGGGGGCGAAGTTGCAGATTTCTTCGAACAGGGGATACGGCATCGAGAGACTCATAATATCTTTTGGAAGCGCTGTACGGGCTGAAATGTCGTGTAATCCCCAGAATGCTTTGCTTTCTCCTTTGCGGGCATACTGCAGCGGAATCGTGACCAACGCCTGACAGGCAGAGGCAAAACCGGTTTTCACCCGGTCATAATCGAGCGGATGTGCATGCTGGATCAAAAAAACCAAGGCGCTTAACTGGTCGGCATTGGCAAAGAAAACAACGATCTCCGGCTTTTCTCCCTCGCTGAATTGGGTGACTGGTTTAAAAACATAGGTCTTCTCATTGCGTTCAACCGGAATGTACGATTCAACGAACTGCCGGGCCAGCGCCGGGCTCTCAACGAATCGTTCGCATTCCCTGCCAATCGGTACCGGACTGTGCGAAAGGAAAAATTCAATCCCGTTGAAGATCCATTCGGCATATCCCAGGTAAAAGGCTGAGCAGGCATATCCTGTTGATTCACTGTCGATTGCAACGGTTTTGCCCTTTGCCGCCGAAAAGATAAGGGGGGCAATACAACCGCTTCCGCTCTTTTTGAAAAAGGAGGCATTGAATGGCTTTTTTTCGGAAAACTTCAGTCCGACCGGTTGGTACTGAAGGCGGAGCTTTGAAATCAGCCAGCTTGCATATGCATTCATAAGGCAGGAGTTGATGTACAAAGATAGTGAGCCTTCAAAATTATGTTACTAAAAAGTAAAAAATCCTGCTTAATTTATACCTGTTCAAAATATCATTCCGTCAGCAGGGCCAGCTTGTCAAGAAGGGAAAACATGATCGCATTGCTTTGGTCCGCGTAATGGAGGCCCCTCTGCATCGCTGCCTTGCTTTGAACATAGGGACCGGTTTCGTCCGGGATCTCTCCTGAATCGTTCAGCATACTGCTGACTGATTTGGCTGTTGCTTCGAAATGGAACTGAAGGGCAATGACGCGGTCGCCCGACTGGAACAATTGATTCGGACAGGCCTCGCTTTCGGCGAGTGACCGGCAGCCAGAAGGGATGTCGAACTGGTCGCCGTGCCAATGAAAAACAGACAGTTCGGAGGGCATGGCCGAAAGCAGTGCTGATTCTCTCCCGGCCGGGGTCTTGCGGATAGGGAACCAGCCTATTTCTTTAAATTTTGCCGGATAGATTCTTGCACCCATTACGCCGGCAATCAGCTGCGCCCCCAGACAAATACCCATCACCGGTTTGCCGGTATGGATCATGTTGCTGATATACTTTTTCTCATCAGTTAACCATGGATAACGTTCCTCATCATAAACTCCCATCGAACCACCCATGACGATCAGCATATCCACTACTTCCGCAGCCGGCGGGATTTCACCTTTAAAAAGACGGGTGCAGGTCAGAATGTGGCCTCCGTTTAAGGCCCAGTCGCCAATACAACCGGGACCTTCGTAAGGTTCGTGCTGAAAATAATGAATGTGTAATTGCTTTTTCATACGTTTCTTTTTTTCAGCTATTCGTCCCTGATTTTTAGCAAATAACGGGGTTGGAGCTTGGAGGCTCTTGTCTTCGGATTTAAAAATTTGATCCCCAGACTGCTCATGCTTTTGTGCTGCAATACAGCAACGGTATCGAGTTTAATTTTCATCTGAGCCAGTTCATTGAGCCCCTGGGGACCCGTGTAAAGCCAGTCGCCGGCCGGGGGAGCTATCCGCTTATAGTCGTCGGGCGTTACGATATATTTACCGTAGTTCCCGGAGTACAGAAAGATTTCCCAGTAGCGCCCTTCAGGGGTGTAAATGTGCAATTTTTCACCGGATGATGCCTTTTCATTGAAGATCCGGCAGGCTTCGAACGACGACTGGTATGTGCTCATAGCCGGCAGGACCGAACTGTTGAGGGTGAATAAAAGCACGGAGGAAGAAAAGAATAGATAAGCAATTTGCTTTCGAAGGCCTGTTCTCCGGAACAGAACGTAAACCGATGCACCGGCCAGGAGCACAACCGTGCCCAAAACGGGTATACGGTTTTCGGGAAAAACAAAGGTCAGGAAAGCGGCTGCCAGGGCGATCATCAGGATGCCCGTAAAAATGTGAACGGTACCAACGATCTTTTTCAGTCGTTCATATCCGGCGTTCTCCCAGATTATGTAGGCCCACCGTGCGGCTATAACCGCCATCAGCGGTATGATCGCAACTTCATAGTGAGGGTTTTTTGCCTTTGCGACCGAACTTATGAGCAGAAAGACAATGATTCCGCCCAGGGTATAAAACTCGCCGGTATCGCCTGTCCCTGATTTCCGTCTGAATTTTTCCCTAAGCTGGAGGACAATGCCTGTGAGCCCAAATATTGCCCAGGGAGCAAAAACATACAAAGTGGTGTGAAGATAAAAAAACGGATCATGGTTATGTCCGGCGTAGCTTCCGGTAACCCGCCCCATATTGTTTGTCCAGAAATAGAATTTAATGCCTTCGATGCCAAACTGTCCGTACAATCCCCACAGCACAGGCAGGATCAGCACAAGCACCACCGGTGCAGCAAGAAGCCAGCGGTAACTTAATATCTCCCTGAAATTGCGGGTGAATAGCAAATGTGCAGCCACCGCAGATCCTATAATGACCATCGCCACAGGTCCTTTGGTGAGCATTCCCAGGCCGACAAACACCGCAGCCAGATAAAATCGGTAACTTTTTTTATCACGATAGAAGGCCGCATATTGCCATACCGACAAGATCACCGGTACGGCCAGGAGGGTGTCGGTATGAATGTCATTGTGAAAGTGTACGTACCCCAGACCGGTCGCCCAAAAAAATGCGGCAAGGAGTCCCGTCTTCCGCCCATACAGCAAAGCTCCCAGACGGAAAGTTCCGTACACTCCCGCCAGGGAGATCAGCAGGACAAAAGCCTTATAATTGATTACCGACAGCCCCGTCAGCCGAAAAACAAGCGCTGCAATCCAGAAAAGCAGGGGAGGTTTCTGATCGTATGGATCTCCCCCGATCGTTAAATGGACCCAGTCGTTGTTGTCCAGTATTTCCCGTCCTACCTGTGCATATTTGGCAGCGTTGATAACGATCGGAACAAACAAGCCGGATCCGTTTATCAGCAGGTAAACGATAACGACCGGTAAAATCCATTTCAAATTTTTCATCCTTGAGTTCTGTTAAAGCGCACATTCCTTTTCCTGCAAAGAAAAGGGCCGATCCCCGCGAGAAACCAGATTCCTGCGCTGGGCTGATGGAACAAAACGGCTTTTATATACAAAGATGCTGGTATAAACCATAGATGATCGGGTATAATTCTTAAAATTTGCTTAAAAAAAGAGCAGAGGCGGATTCCTTTCAGCAGGAGATGCCATCCGGTTTCAAAAGCCCGGGAAGCTCCGGTTTATAAGGAGGAGGTGTACAGCCAGGCAAGTACCAGAATGCCAAGTGCGATCCTGTAATATCCAAAAGCGACAAAACTGTGTTTTTTGATAAAATTCATCAGGAATCTGATCACCCCCACAGCGACAATGAATGAGACCAGGAATCCGATAGCGAGGATGAGCAGATCGCGCATGGAGAAAATAAGCTGACTTTTCAGGAGCGAATAAGCCGAAGCGGCCAGTATGGTCGGAATGGCCAGATAAAAAGAGAACTCAGCGGCGAGCTTTCGGGAACAGCCGAGAACCAGGGCGCCAATAATAGTGGCGGCCGAACGGGAGGTCCCCGGCACCATCGCAATGCATTGGAAAATGCCGATAAATAAGGCGATGCGATAGGTCATCTGATCCATGGAAAGAATATTTCCGGTTCTTTTCTTCCGGTCCAGAATGATCAGAAGGATCCCTCCGGCCAGGAGGCTGATGCTGACAACGGTCGTGTTGAAAAGTGTTTTTTCAATAAAGCCGGCAAAAAAATACCCGACAAAGGCAGCGGGAAGAAAAGCGATCATAATTTTTGACCAAAACCCGAGAAATTCCTTCTCCATTACCATGGAAGGCCGGGCAGGAATGATGTCTTTCCGGAAATAGATGATTACCGCGAGGATGGCTCCCATCTGAATAAAAACATCAAATAACACGGTAAATTCCTTTGAAAAGGCCAGCCACTGGTTGACCAGAATCAGATGACCTGTTGAAGAAACGGGTAAAAATTCAGTCAGGCCTTCCACTACGCCAAGAATAACAGCTTTAAAAATCTCCCACATGAGTCTATCAATTTAGATTGAATCGCGATCCTGCCATCAGGTTCGGATTTTGCCGCAGGCTGATCCGGCTGTCCGCGTGCGGACGATGGTTCGTTCAGACCAGAGGAACAAGTATGGAACGGGATTCGATTGCTTTTGTTTTTAAACGGGCTTTAAAAGGGGAAATTTTATAAAGTGTTAAAACCTTAGGAAAAAAGACGGGGATCATAAAAGAAAAGAAAAAAATCACTATCTTGATTGCCTGAAGAACCAGTGTGATTAAGCTGGCTTTTTTAGGGATTGTCAACATAGTATGCTCTGATGATTATCAGAGGAATAAAAAGGAGGAGAGGGAAGAGGTCATTTGATTTCTTCCTTTTTTATTTGCTTTCGCAGACATGGAGTGGCCGTGTATGCGCATAGCATTGTTTGATGATTGCTTTTCTTCGGCTATATTTGTATAGGTGGCAATGAAGGACTTCAGGTCTGTTAGCGGTGCTGCCGCAAACATCACGATATGGAGCTAAGCGTTGAGACTGTTTTGCTGATCGCATCTGTCCTCTTTTTTGTAAGTATATTGGCAGGAAAGGCGGGATACCGGTTTGGTGTGCCTGTTTTGTTGCTGTTCCTGGCTGTCGGTATGCTTTTCGGATCGGACGGACTCGGAATTGAATTCGGGAATTTCAAGATTGCGCAGGCCATTGGTACCCTTGCACTCTGCATTATTCTTTTTTCCGGAGGAATGGATACGAAGCTGTCCGATATCAGGCCTGTGGTCCCGCAGGGGATCGTGCTTGCCACAGCAGGGGTTCTTCTTACCACTGCTTTTACGGGAATCCTTACCTGGCTGGTTTTCAGCGTCACCGAATCGGCAATTGCAGAAGGTGCAGGTCTGCTTACCGCTTTGTTGCTGGCAGCGACCATGTCATCGACCGATTCAGCCTCGGTTTTTGCGATCCTGCGGTCGAAAGGGGTGCACCTGAAAAACAATCTGAGACCTTTGCTGGAGCTTGAAAGCGGAAGTAACGATCCCATGGCCTACATGCTGACCATCACAATGATCGGGATCATTCAGCAGGAAGGGGGAATCAGTTACTGGATGGTGGCAATGAAGATCCTGTTGCAGCTGTTGATTGGCGGGGCTGCCGGATTTTTCCTGGGAAAGCTCGCCGTGAGGATCATCAACCGGATTAAAATCGATAATGCTGCATTCTATCCGATCCTGGTGCTGACCTCCTGTTTGTTTATCTTTTCGGTCACTTACTTCATCCAGGGGAACGGTTATCTGGCGGTTTATATCGGGGGGCTTGTCATTGGAAACGCCCGGTTTGTCCACAAGCGCTCAGTGCTGAATTTTTTTGACGGGCTGGCCTGGCTTAGCCAGATCGTGATGTTCCTTACCCTTGGCCTGCTTGTGAATCCGCATGAATTGCGATCAGTGATCGTTCCCGGGCTCATCATCAGCCTGATCATGATCTTTATCACGAGGCCCATGAGTGTCTTTATGAGCCTTGCTCCTTTCCGGAAAATGACTTTTCGGGAGAAGTCGTTTATTTCATGGGTGGGGCTCAGAGGTGCCGTTCCCATTATCTTCGCCATTATTCCGCTTGCAGGGCAGGTGCCCCATGCCGATTATATTTTTAACATCGTTTTCTTTTGCACGCTGGTTTCACTCATTATTCAGGGAACCAGCCTCACCCGGGTGGCCATATGGCATAAGCTGGCCGATAAACCAAGAGAATATAAAAAGCTGAAGGAATTTGATGTTGAATTTTCAGATGAAATCAAATCGGTGACCACCGAGATCAGCGTGGTTGCCCAAACGCTGAGCAAAGGGAACAGGTTAATGGATATCCCGCTTCCCGAGAAAACGCTTGTTGTAATGGTCAAACGGGGTGATAAGTATTTTGTTCCCACCGGAAGTACAGCCTTGTCGGAAGACGACAAGCTGCTGATCATCACAGACAATCAGGAAGCTTTGATGGAAACTTACCGGCATATGGGTATTGAGGAGCAATCGATAAAGATGCAATAGATCCGCTCTCCATCCTTTTTTTAGAGATGCGGTTTCACCCGGTTCTCCGATGTGGTTTCACCCGGTACCGGCGAATAATATATGCGCTTACCTGAAAAAAGCATGCGTTCGCCGAATTTTTCCGGAGATGTATGACAAATTCCCCTAGCTTCGCCGCCGAAAACGATGAAAACAATTAAACAATGCGAACGATCATGCAGAGGCTGCTATGCCTTTTTGTATTCTTTTTTATGATTTTTCAGCTTCGGGCAGAAGAAGCCGAGAAGAAGCGTTTTACAGTGAGCGGCTACGTCAGGGATGCTTCCAACGGAGAAGCGCTGATCGGGGCCACGGTTGTTGTGGCGGGTGGTTCGGTGGGAACGGCCGCCAATGCCTATGGTTTTTACTCGCTGAGCCTGGAGCCCGGGGTGTACACACTTCAGTTTGGTTTTATCGGTTACCGAAGTATAACAAGGGAGGTCAACCTGAGCGGTCCCTTAAATGTGACCGTGGAGCTGGATCAGCAGACACAGGAGCTGGAAGAGTTCGAGGTCGTGGGCAATAAGCAGGGTGTTGATCTTCGCAAGCCGGAGATGGGCTCGGCTACCCTTCCGATGAAAACCATCCGTCAGATCCCGGCCATTATGGGAGAGGTTGACCTGATCAAGGCTATCCAGCTTTTGCCGGGTGTTCAGCCTACCAGCGAGGGGTCTTCCTCGTTCAGCGTGCGGGGCGGGTCGGGCGACCAGAACCTGATTTTGCTGGATGAGGCCACCGTGTACAATGCGTCCCATTTGATGGGCTTTTTCTCGGTCTTTAACAACGATGCGATCAATTCGGTGAAGATCTATAAGGGCGACATTCCGGTATGGGCCGGAGGGCGGCTGGCCTCCCTGCTGGACGTGCGGATGAAGGAAGGGAACAACAAGCGCTTTGGCGCCTCGGGCGGAATCGGGCTGCTCTCGAGCCGGCTGACGGTGGAAGGGCCCATCCAAAAAGACAGGAGCTCGTTTATTTTGTCGGGACGGCGGTCTTATTTTGACCTTTTCACGGCTTTGTCAAGTGATGAAGATATCAAGGATACCAAACTATACTTTTACGACCTGAACGGGAAGATGAACTTTACGCTTGGAGAGCATGACCGGCTGTATTTTTCGGCTTACTCGGGCAGGGATGTGTATGACAATGACTTTGCGGGGATGAACTTCGGGAACCGGACCGTTACCACGCGATGGAACCACCTGTTCAACCATCAGGTTTTTTCGAACCTGAGTGTGATCTACAGCAAGTATGATTATAAGCTTGCCTTCTCCTCGACCGAGAGCAATGAGTATAAGTGGAAGTACGACATGGACGATGCGGGACTGAAGTATGATCTCGGGTTTCTGTTCTCTACCCGTTTTGAGCTTAAAACGGGTTTCCAGTGGGCCTTCCACACGATGCACCCCGGAACGGTCTCTTCAACGGGCAACAACTTTGAGCCGTATATCCTTCAGACCAAAAAGTCGGGCGAAGGGGCAGCTTACATTCAGGCAGAGCAAAAGATCGGGGAACGCATGGTGCTTCGCTACGGGCTGAGGTGGTCGCTGTTTGCCAACCGGGGAGCAGATACGGTGTATGTGTATAATGACCGGTACGAAGAGACCGGGATGAAGACTTACGGGAGCGGAGATTACTTTAACTGGCAGAACGGGGCGGAGCCGCGCATCGGGATGTCGTACCTGATCAATGACGAGTCGTCGGTCAAAGCCAGCTACGCCCGGACCCGCCAATATTACCAGATGGCGACCAACTCCACTTCCGGCACGCCGCTGGATCTGTGGTTCAGCTCCAGCGTGAATGTAAAGCCCCAGGTTTCGGACCAGTGGTCGGTGGGTTATAACCGTTTCCTGCAGGATCAGAAGATCGAACTCTCGGCGGAGGTATATTATAAGAAGATGCAAAACACGATCGACTTTAAGGATCACCCTGAATTGTATTTTAACCGGAAGCTGGAAGGGGAACTTCGTTACGGGAAGAGCTATGCATACGGAGCAGAGGTGATGGCGATGCTGAATTATAAAAGGCTCAGTGGCTGGGTGAGCTACACCTATACCCGTTCGGAGCGAAAGATCGACCAGGTTGCGGAAGGGGAGTGGTTTACCTCTCCCTTTGAGAAGCCGCATTCGGTGAATATTGTGCTGAACTATGCGCACAGCAAAAAAAACAGTTTTGGCTTGAACTGGGTGTATGCCACGGGACAGCCGGCAACTTTCCCGGTCGGGAGGATGGAATACGGGAACGTGGTGCTGCCTGTCTACTCCGACCGGAACTCAGAACGCTTTCCGGCTTATCACCGTCTGGACCTGTCGTACACGCACAAGCTTCGCAACTGGGGAAGGGTTGAACGCGACCTGAGCTTTTCGCTGTACAATGCCTACGGCCGGCGCAATACCTGGGCTATCCAGTTTGAAGCCGATGAGGATCAACCTAAGAAGATGAACGCGATCAATCACTACCTGTTTACATTTGTGCCTTCCATCACTTATAACCTGAAATTCTGATAGCCATGAACAAGATATTATTATACCTACTCACACTCATCCTTCTTGTTGCCTGTAAGGAAGAGATTGACCTTCCGCTGAAGGAACATGGAACCCGGATGCTGGTGGTTGAAGGCCAGATCACGACCGATACAACGGCCCACCGGGTGCGGCTGAGTTATACTTCCGATTTTTATGATACCACCAGCTATGTGGTTGAAAATGCGATGGTGAGCGTTTCGGATGGCACCAGCAACTATCTTCTGACCGAAGATGCGCAGAAGAAGGGACTGTTTAAGACGGCGGCAGACTTTTACGGTGTGCCGGGCAAAACCTACCGGCTTACCATTACCGGCGTTGACAGCGATGAAGACGGGGAAGAAGAAACCTACACCGCTGAGAGTACGATGCCTTCCATGATCACGGTCGACTCGATCCGGGTGGCAGTTGTGCATAAGTTTTACACCGATGTGCTTCAGATCAGCTATAACACAGACGAGGATCCGGCACCGAACGATGCATACATGTATCGCGCTGCGGTGAATGGTGTGATGGTAACCGACTCGCTGCATGAATGGGGATTTACCGACGACCGTCTGTTCAATGGTCAGCGGATTGAAGACGAGCCGGTAATTTATCTGGATCAGGAAATTAAGCAGTATGAAGTGAAGGACGGCGATCAGATCATGCTGGAGACTTCACACATCCCTCATGCATATTACAAGTATCTGAACGATGCGCTTTGGGAGTACTGGGGATCCGATCCTTTTGGAGGTAATCCGGCCAATATTCCCACAAATATCTCCGGCCCGCGGAAGGCCTGGGGATTCTTTACGACTTATCCGATTGTCCGGAAAATTAAAACCCTGAGGATAAATCAGGAGCAGTAATTCAGCTCACGCAGGGCCTCTTGCTCAGAGGCTCTTTCAATTCAGTCATCCTGATCTTTTATTAAAGCCAGGCATGAGAATGATCTGTGGCATAGACAAAGCCTGGTCCTTTCGGGGGCCAGGCTTTGTCTATTTGGTTTTCATCCTGCCGTTCAGATCCCAAAGCTGAATTGGCCGATCGCCTGGTAAACCACGCTGGCGATCCCGATGATCAGGATTCCGGCCAGGCAGATCAGCATTCCGATCTTACTGTATACATCACTTTTGAACGCTTCGACGGGGGTTTCACTCTTGTTGATGAACATCGCTTTTACGATGAGCAGGTAATAGTACAATGAGATGACCGTGTTCAGCAGGGCGATAAACACCAGCAGGTGGAAGCCCGATTTAAAGGCGGCCATAAAAATGAAGAATTTGCTGAAGAAGCCGGCAAAGGGCGGGATCCCGGCCAGTGAGAACAAGGCGAACGTCATCAGGATCGATAACTTCGGATTGGTCAGATAGAGACCGTTATAGTCGTCCATATTGATCTTTCCGCTTCGTTGTTCCACGATGATGATCACCGCAAAGGCTCCGAGGGTGGCAGCCAGGTACACCAATATGTAATAGACCAGTGCGGTCATTCCCCCGGGACTTCCGCCGATCACTCCCAGCATGATGTAGCCGGCCTGCGAGATAGCAGAGAAGGCCATAAACCGCTTGAGGTTTTGCTGACGGATGGCGAAGAGATTGGCAACGGTAATGGAAAGGATTGTGACCCAGAATAACACTTCCTGCCATTGGACCATGATCGGTGCAAATACCTTGATCAGGATCGTGAGCAGCACAAATGCTGCGGAGCTCTTCGAAATGACGCTTAAATAGCTGGTAATGGCCGTGGGAGCTCCCTGGTACACGTCGGCGGTCCAGAGATGAAAGGGGACCAGTGAGATCTTGAAGCCCATGCCGGCAAAAAAGAAGACAAAGGCCATGATCTGGAGCGCGCTGCCGTCAACTCCGGCGGCAATGTCGTTAAAATAGAGGGTTCCGGTAGTACCGAAGATGAGCGAAATGCCATAGAGCAGCAGTCCGCTCGAAAACAGCGACGACAGGATATATTTCGCTCCGGCTTCGGCCGAATGGTGTTTGTATTTGTCGAAAGCGACCAGGGCAGCCATGGGAATGGAAGCCATCTCAAGGCCGATGAAGAACATCAGGAAGTGGCCGGCAGAGATCATGAAGTACATGCCCAACAGTGTGCTCAGGGTGAGGACGTAAAATTCGCCCTGCTTATGAGCAGTGTCTTCCCGGGCCATCCATTCATGCGACAGCAGAAAAATGATGAGCGTGCCGATACTCAGGATCGATTTCACGATCGTCATCATTGGAACATAATGGTACATCCCGCCAAATGCATCGACGGGTTCACCCGGTATCAGGTTCATCAATGTGTGAATGGTCATCAGAATGATGGGCATCGAGGTATTCAGGCGGGGTTTTCCGCCTTTTTTATGCGCATCCGGGCTCATAAAGAAGTCAGCTATCAGGATGATAACGATCACCGCTATGAGTGAAAGCTCTTCTTTCATATACAGGAATTGAGAATAATCCATGATCGGTATGGGGTTAATTGATTGTCGTTATTTTAAAAACTGGAGAACCGGCACAACGCTTTCGCTGATCATATCATTGATCCACCAGGGGGCCACTCCCAGTCCGGCGATACAAATCACCAGGCAGATCACGGCAAAGCGCTCGTCCCAGGTGGCATCGGTGAGCGTGAGGTGGTGCTCATTGACGGGGCTTCCGTAGAGAATTTTTCCGACCAGCCGCAGAATATAAACCGCCGTGATGACGATCGATGAGGTGGCGATGATCACCAAAGCCCGGTGGAAGGTATCGTTGTTCAGGAACGATCCGACAAAGATGGTCATTTCAGCTACAAAGCCGCTGAAACCGGGTAAGCCGAGGTTTGCAAGACCGGCAATCACGTAACATACAGCAAGGAAGGGCATGATCTTCATCAGTCCGCCGAGTTCCCGGATGTCCCGGGTGTGTGTACGGCCGTAGATCATTCCGATCAGGGCAAAGAAAAGAGCGGTAATGAGCCCGTGACTGAGCATCTGCAGGACGGCTCCGGTGAATGCCGTACGGGTCATCATCAGAATTGCGAAAAGAACCAGTCCGCAGTGGCTTACCGAAGAGTAGGCGTTGATATATTTCAGGTCGGTTTGCACGATGGCGCTGAATGCGCCGTACACCACGCTGATAGCCGTCAGGATGAGGAAGATCCATCCGAGTTCCTGTGCGGCTTCAGGCATCAGGAAAATGGCGATGCGGAAGCAGCCATAGCCGCCGAGTTTCATCAGCACGCCGGCATGCAGCATGGACACTGCCGTCGGGGCCGAGGCGTGGCCGTCGGGGCTCCAGGTGTGGAACGGGAACAGGGCGCCCAGCACGCCGAATCCGACAAAGGTGAGCGGAAACCAGATCATTTGCTGGCTCAGAGGAATATTATGAAGGCCGGCAATTTCGAGCACATTCATCGTGGTGGCGCCGCTGCCGAAGTAGATTCCGAGGATCCCCACCAGTAGAAAGGCCGATCCGCCCATCAGCATCAGTGTCAGTTTCATGGCCGAATATTCCTTCCGTCCGCTGCCCCACACGCCAATAAGCAGGTACATAGGGATCAGGGCGATCTCGTAGAACATGAACAGGGTGAACAGGTCGATGGAAATGAAAAAGCCAAAGACGCCCATGCTGAGCAGGGTAAACCACATGAAATACTCTTTGGTCTGGAATTTCATCTGCCAGGAGGCAAAGGTTCCGGTGAACACGATGACGGCGCTCAGCAACAGCATCGCCACCGAAACCCCGTCCACACCGGTTGAATAAGCAATGTGAAGGGGCGCATACCAGGTGATGTCGGACCGGAAAAGCATCTCGGCCGTGTTGCCGGCTTTGCGCTCGCCCAGGTAGAGGAACAGCAGACTGATTGAAAGGATCAGCAGGGCTGTGCTCCCGGCGACCATCACTGTTTTGATTGCCTTTTCCCCTTTGGCAGCCCAGAGCCCTGCAAGCATCAGCAACGGGATCAGTACGAATAAGGATAAAAAATTCATATCGGTTTTCCTTTAGAAAGTCAGTAATAAGGTTAAAATCAGTGCCAGTGTCCCCAGCAGGAAGACCAGGGCATATTGCTGGATCTGTCCGCCCTGCAGGTTCCGGATGGAATTGCTGGTCATATTGGTACCCCACGCGAGGAAATTAAAGAACCCGTCGATCACATGCCGGTCGAACCAGGCGATGGGTGTGCTGATATATCTGAAAATGATCTTGTGGGTCACAAACTGATAAATTTCGTCTACATAGAACCGGTTCGATGCTGCCCGGTGCAGGCCTGCCAGGTTTTTGGCAAGCTTGTCGGCCACCGGCTGTTCCGGTTTCCGGTAGATGACCATTGCCAGTGCAATGGCGATCAGGGCGATCACGACACTGGTCAGAGCGACTGTTGTGTCGAGATGGATGTGATAGGCTTCGCCATTGCTGCTGATCAGTTCACCAAAGGGAATGAATCCGGCAACGCAGGTTACCGCGGCCAGAAATATCAGCGGAAAGGTCATGGGGAATTCACTTTCGTGCGGCTTGTGTGCACCATGAATTTCAACATCCTTTCCCCAGAAAATGCCAAAGTACAGGCGGAACATATAGAAAGCGGTCAGGGCGGCAATTCCGGTCATCACCCAGCCCATGACAGGGCTGTAAGCGAAGCTGGCGGCCAGGATCTCATCTTTTGAGAAGAAACCCGAGAAGGGAGGAATACCGGCGATGGCCAGGCAGGCGATCAGGAAGGTGATGTGTGTGACGGGCATGTATTTTCGTAACCCGCCCATATCTTTCATTTCATTGCTGTGAACGGCATGGATCACGCTTCCGGCGCCCAGGAATAGCAAGGCTTTAAACATGGCGTGGGTGAAGAGGTGGAACATGGAGGCCATATAACCCAGTCCGCCTTCGTGCGGATCGTTGCTGGTACAAACCCCCAGGGCCACCATCATGAAACCGATCTGAGAGATCGTTGAGAAGGCGAGTACCCGTTTGATATCGGTTTGCACGCAGGCAATGGCGGCGGCGAAGAATGCAGTGAAAGCGCCGACCCAACCGATCACTTCAAGCGTTTCCGGCGCATAGCCGATGAACAGGGGAAACATCCTGGCGACCAGGTAAACACCTGCAACCACCATGGTCGCTGCATGGATCAGCGCACTGACGGGTGTTGGACCCTCCATGGCGTCGGGCAACCAGATGTGCAGCGGGAACATGGCGCTCTTACCGGCGCCGCCGATAAACATCAGCCCAAGGGCGAGGGGCAACATGGCGGCGCCGCCTGCTATCCGCGTTTCGGCAGGCGTGAATGTGAAGGTCCCGGCATAATAGCCATAGAAAAGAATGCCCACCAGAAAACCCAGGTCGGCAAAACGGGTAACGATAAAAGCCTTTTTACTGGCCGCGACAGCTGCCGGTTTGGTATAGTAAAAGCCGATGAGCAGATAGGAACTTACACCGACCAGCTCCCAAAAAAGGTACATCTGAAAAATGTTGGTTGCGACCACCAGGCCCAGCATCGACATGGTGAACAACGAAAGGAATGCGTAATAGCGCTGAAATCCTTTCTCCCCTTTCATGTAGCCGAACGAATAAATATGGACCATCAGCGATACGGTTGAGATCACTACCAGCATCATCACCGAAATGGGATCGAGCAGGATGCCCATGTCGAAACGGAGGCTGCCGGTGAAGGCCAGCCATGTAAAGTTGTAGGGCATCAAAACTTCAAAGGTTCCTTCGGCAGTTCGCGGAGCGGTAAAATAAGCCCACGCGGTGTAATAGCTCAGGAGGGTGACCAGGGCCAGCGAGATCGTTCCCAGCAGGCCCGCCTGTACAGGTTTAAACCACTTTCCCCACACTCCCAGGGTCAGAAAGGAGATCAGCGGAAATAACAGGATGAATATTGAGATGTTCATTCTTTGTTTTTTTAGTTCTGATTATCGTTTTGGCGCTCGCCTTTTTGTCTCTTTGCGTTCATCATTTCCCGTTGACTTACCACTTCATTTCGTTCAGGTTTTTGACCTGAATGCTACGGATGTTCCTGTAAATATTGATCATGATGGCAATGGCCACCGCTGTTTCTGCCGCCGATATGGCGATGGAAAAAAGGGCGAAGGTGTGGCCTTCCAGGCTGTTTGGGAACAAGAAGCGGTTAAAGACGGCAAAGTTGATGTCGGTGGCATTGAGGATCAGCTCGACCGAGATCAGGATGGCCAGCGTGTTGCGACGGACAAAAAAGCCGTAGATACCGGCAAAGAACATGATTGCCGATACGATCAGGTAATATTCCATGTGTATAGTCATAATCTTAACGTTTCCGTGCGATTAATAATCCGCCGATGATACAGGCCAGCAGGAGGATGCTGACTGCTTCGAAAGGCAATACATAGCCGTATTTTTCATCGCTCAAAAGGGCATGGCCGATGGTTTTGATGCTTAGCTCGACCGGGGCTGTGGTGGAGGTCGGCATAAACCGGTGAGTCAGTGTGATAAAGAGGATGATGACTCCCCCTGCAACAGAGGCGCCCAACCCCGCAAGGAACTTGCTTCTCTTCAGTTTCTCGGCTTTGTCTCCCTCGCCGCTGGTAAGCAGGATGGAGAAGACATAGAGTACAACGATACCCCCTGCGTAGACCATGATCTGGACCGAGCCAAGAAAGGTATAACCCAGCAGGAAATAGATACCCGCGGTAGCCAGCAGAACGAACAGCAGGTAGGTGGCCGAACGGACAATGCGGGTGGTGACGACGGTCAACACCGAGAAAACGGTGATAAATGCCGCCAGCACGTAAAATATGATCGTTTCGAGTGTGAGTCCCATAGTTTTGTTATTTTTCAATTACTTTACTTCCTTCGTGATTCAGGATCCTGTTTAATTTTTCACGATTGAAAACGGCATGTTCGAACGACTGGTCGAAGGTGATGGCATCGTGCGGACAGGCATTGACGCACAGCTGGCAAAACATGCACGATCCCAGGTCGTAATGGTATGTTTTCAGGATTTTTTTCTTCTTTCCTTCCGGTGTTTCGATCATTTCGGTAACCACCTCGAGTGTATCGTTGGGACAGGCATTCTGACAGAGGCCGCAGGCCACACAGCGATGCTCATTGTTTTCGTTATGCGGCATGACCAGCGAACCGCGGAAGCGTTCGGCCAATACGAGTTCAGCCCGGTTTTCAGGATACTGCTCCGTGGTCTTTTTCCGGAAGTAAACCGTGATGGTGGTTTTCATTCCTGTCAGCAGCGATTTCACCGCGTGG
>JBFXKJ010000035.1:0-25043 GCA_050173895.1 Mangrovibacterium sp.
AGGAGCTCCGTTCGCAGGGTTCAGCAGGTTCTGGGAGGCCAGCATCAATAACTGAGCTTCGAGAATAGCTGCATTTCCAAGAGGAACGTGGACCGCCATCTGGTCACCGTCAAAGTCAGCATTGAAACCCGTACATACCAGCGGGTGCAGCTGAATAGCCTTTCCCTCGATCAGAACAGGCTGGAAAGCCTGGATCGATAACCGGTGCAGGGTCGGTGCACGGTTCAGTAACACCGGATGTCCCTTCAATACATTTTCCAGGATATCCCAAACTACCGGGTCCTTCCGGTCAACAATCTTCTTGGCCGATTTAACGGTCTTGACGATGCCCCGCTCAATCAACTTACGAATAATGAACGGTTTGTATAATTCGGCAGCCATGCCCTTCGGCAGACCGCATTCGTGCAACTTCAGTGTCGGACCGACCACGATTACCGAACGGGCCGAATAGTCGACACGTTTTCCAAGCAGGTTCTGACGGAACCGGCCCTGCTTGCCTTTCAAACTGTCGGACAAAGATTTCAGCGCCCGGTTGTTTTCGGTCTTCACGGCATTCGACTTGCGGGAGTTGTCAAACAGCGAGTCGACAGCCTCCTGCAGCATGCGCTTTTCATTCCGGAGGATCACTTCAGGAGCTTTGATCTCAATCAGTCTCTTGAGGCGGTTATTCCGGATGATGACCCTGCGGTAAAGGTCGTTCAGGTCGGAAGTGGCAAAACGGCCCCCGTCGAGCGGCACCAGCGGGCGCAGATCGGGCGGGATCACCGGGACCACCTTTACGATCATCCATTCCGGCCTGTTGATGTTTTTGCTTGCACGGAAAGCTTCCACCACCTGCAGCCGTTTCAGGGCTTCGCTCTTCCTTTGCTGGGACGATTCGGTATTGGCCTTGTGCCGCAGATCGTATGACAACTCATCCAGTTCAAGGCGCTCCAGAAGCATGTACAGGGCTTCCGCACCCATTCTGGCGATGAATTTATTGGGATCTTCATCATCCAGATACTGGTTTTCCTTTGGCAAGGTGTCCAGAATATCCAGATACTCTTCCTCACTGAGGAAGTCCAGGTTTCTCACGCCGTCCTGTGCCTTGATACCAGCCTGGATCACGACATAGCGTTCGTAATAGATAATGCTGTCAAGCTTCTTGGTCGGCAAACCAAGCAAATATCCGATTTTATTGGGTAATGACTTAAAATACCAGATGTGAGCCACCGGAACGACCAGCGAAATATGCCCCATGCGTTCACGACGTACCTTCTTTTCTGTTACTTCAACACCGCAACGGTCGCAAACGATTCCTTTATACCGGATCCGTTTGTACTTACCGCAATGGCATTCATAGTCCTTTACCGGCCCGAAAATCCGTTCACAGAACAAACCGTCGCGTTCCGGTTTATACGTTCTGTAATTAATTGTCTCAGGCTTTAACACTTCACCATGGGACCGCTCAAGGATTTCTTCAGGCGAAGCAAGACTAATTGCTATTTTGGTAAAATTGCTTTTTACTTTATTGTCTTTTCTGAAAGCCATATTATGAAGTACTATTATTCAAATTCCAAATTTCAAATTTCAAAGTGTTACCGTCAGCAGCCGGTAACCAGTAACCAGCACGTCAGTCCAGTGTCACACTCAATCCGAGTCCGCGCAATTCGTGGAGCAACACATTGAGTGATTCGGGAATTCCCGGCTGTGGCATCGGCTCTCCTTTGACAATGGCTTCATAGGCTTTGGCACGGCCCAGCACATCATCTGATTTCACCGTCAGGATCTCCTGAAGGATGTGTGACGCGCCGAAGGCTTCCAGTGCCCAGACTTCCATTTCTCCGAAACGCTGTCCTCCGAACTGTGCCTTACCTCCCAGCGGCTGCTGGGTAATCAGTGAATAAGGACCGATCGAACGGGCATGCATCTTATCTTCCACCATATGGCCCAGCTTCAGCATGTAGATGACTCCTACCGTAGCCGGCTGGTCAAAAGGTTGGCCGGTTTCACCATCGTACAGGGTAGCCCTTCCGTAAGCGGGAATCCCGGCCATGTCGGTGTATTTGGTCACCTCTTCAAGCGATGCACCGTCAAAGATCGGAGTGGAGAATTTCAGTCCGAGCTCCAGGCCGGCCCATCCGAGAACCGTTTCGTAGATCTGCCCCAGGTTCATACGTGAAGGCACACCCAGCGGGTTCAGCACAATGTCGACAGGCGTACCGTCGGCCAGGAACGGCATATCCTCGTCACGGACAATACGTGACACGATCCCCTTGTTCCCGTGACGCCCAGCCATCTTGTCTCCGATCTGAAGCTTCCGCTTTTTGGCCACATAGACTTTTGCCAGCTGGATAATCCCCGCCGGAAGTTCATCCCCGATGGTCACATTATACCGTTTCCGGCGTGCAACCGCCTCGTACTCCTTGTACTTCTCGATGAAGTTAAGTACCAATTTGTATATCAGCGTATTCTTGTCGTTATCGGTCGTCCACTTAGCCGGATTTACAACCATGTAATCGAGTTCCTGAAGTTGCTTCAGGGTGAACTTAACCCCTTTGGGAATGACATCACCGCCATAGTAATCCTTCACCCCCTGGCTGGTTTTGCCGTTCACCAGATTGAACAGTTTGTCCTCCAGACGGGCACGAAGTGCACTGACCTGGCGTTCAAATTCCTCATCGATCTGATCAAGCAACGGCTTTGTTGCCATTTTCCCCTTCTTGTCTTTCAACACACGGGAGAAAAGTTTCTTGTCAATGACCACCCCGTTCAGAGAAGGAGAAGCTTTCAGGGAAGCGTCCTTCACGTCGCCGGCTTTATCGCCGAAAATGGCGCGAAGCAACTTTTCTTCGGGAGAAGGATCGGATTCCCCTTTCGGTGTGATTTTACCGATCAGAATATCGCCGGGTTTAACCACAGCCCCGATCCGGATCAGTCCGTTTTCATCCAGGTTGCGGGTTGCTTCCTCACTCACGTTCGGAATATCGGAAGTAAACTCCTCCACGCCGCGTTTGGTATCGCGCACTTCCAGCGCATACTCATCCACGTGTACAGAGGTGAAGACATCATCACGGACCACCCTTTCGGAAATCACAATGGCATCCTCATAGTTATATCCCTGCCAGGGCATAAAAGCTACTTTCAGGTTCCGGCCCAAAGCCAGTTCTCCGCCCTGAGTGGCATAGCCCTCCGTCAGCACCTGTCCTTTGGTAACCCTTTCCCCCTTGGCAATAATCGGCTTCAGATCGACCACAGTCCCCTGATTGGTCTTTTGATATTTCTGCAGCTTATAATGCTTCAGTTCTGAGTCAAAACTGACATATTTTTCATCTTCGGTCATGTCGTAGCGAATCACAATTTCATCGGCATCGACATACTCGATTATTCCCTCTCCCTCGGCCGTGATCATCACCCTGGAATCGGCTGCGGAAGGTCCTTCCAGACCTGTTCCGACGATGGGGGCCTCCGGCCGAAGCAGCGGGACGGCCTGACGCATCATGTTCGATCCCATCAGTGCACGGTTCGCATCGTCATGTTCCAGGAAGGTAATCAGCGAAGCGGCCACGGAAGCGATCTGATTGGGACCTACGTCCATCAGTTGAACTTCAGCGCGGTCTACCAGCGGATAATCGCCTTCCAAACGTGCTTTAACCTTCGGATTAATAAAATATCCATCATTATCGATCGGGGCATTCGCCTGGGCGATCACCTTTCCTTCTTCCTCTTCGGCGGTGAGATAAAGCACTCCGCCGGCCGACAGGTCTACCTGTCCGTTCTCGACTTTACGGTACGGCGTCGCGATAAAGCCAAGATCAGTCACCTTGGCAAATACGCAGAGCGACGAAATCAGACCGATATTCGGACCTTCAGGTGTTTCAATCGGACAAAGACGGCCGTAGTGGGTATAGTGAACGTCGCGCACTTCAAATCCGGCACGCTCACGCGAAAGACCACCAGGTCCCAGTGCAGACATCCGTCGTTTATGAGTCATCTCAGCCAGCGGATTGGTTTGATCCATGAACTGAGACAAGGCATTGGTCCCGAAGAACGAATTGATCACGGAAGAAAGCGTCTTCGAATTGATCAGATCGATCGGGGTGAACACCTCATTGTCGCGTACATTCATCCGTTCGCGAATGGTACGGGCCATACGCGCCAGCCCCACGCCAAACTGGTTGTACATCTGTTCGCCCACGGTACGCACCCTCCTGTTGCTGAGGTGGTCAATATCGTCGACGTCAGTCTTTGAATTTACCAGCTTGATCAGGTATTTGATAATCTCTATGATATCTTCCTTGGTCAGAACCTGAATACCCATATCGATATCCAGCCCCAACTTCTTATTGATCCTGTAACGCCCCACATCGCCCAGATCATACCGTTTTTCAGAGAAAAACAGCTTATCGATCACGTCACGGGCAGTCGCCTCATCGGGCGGTTCCGCATTCCGCAACTGACGGTATATGTGTAACACCGCTTCCTTCTCCGAGTTACATGGGTCCTTTTGAAGGGTGTTGTATATAATTGCAAAATCCTGAAGATTATGATCTTCTTTGTGCAGCAGGATTGTCTTGGCACCGGAATCGACGATTTCATCGATGTGCTCGTTCTCGATCACCGTTTCACGGTCAATCAGCACTTCATTCCGCTCGATCGAAACCACCTCTCCGGTATCTTCATCGACGAAGTCTTCCACCCAGGTCTTCAAAACACGGGCGGCCAGCTTCCGGCCGACGATCTTCTTCAAGCCTACTTTCGAAACCTTGATCTCATCTGCCAGATCAAAAATTTCAAGGATATCTTTATCACCTTCATATCCAATAGCCCGCAACAGAGTTGTCACAGGTAATTTCTTTTTCCGGTCAATATACGCGTACATCACGCTGTTGATGTCGGTTGCAAATTCAATCCACGATCCCTTGAAAGGAATAATACGGGCTGAATACAACTTCGTTCCGTTTGCATGGACGCTCTGACCGAAGAATACGCCCGGGGAACGATGTAACTGGGAAACGACCACGCGTTCGGCTCCGTTGATGACAAAGGTTCCCCGCTCTGTCATATAGGGTACCGTCCCAAGGTACACATCCTGAACAACGGTATCAAAGTCTTCATGTTCCGGATCTGTACAATATAACTTGAGTTTGGCCTTTACCGGTACGCTAAAGGTCAGACCCCTTTCGATACATTCTTCTATCGAATACCTGGGAGGATCCACCTGATAATCGATAAACTCGAGTACGAAATTATTTCTGGTATCTGTGATCGGGAAGTTTTCCCCAAATACTTTGAACAGGCCCTCGTTGCGCCGGTTTTCAGGGGTTGTGCCCAACTGAAAAAACTCCTTGAACGATTTGATCTGAATTTCCAGGAAATCGGGGTAATCAAAAACCGTCTTTGTGGAAGAAAAGCTAATCCTCTTATTTTCAACGTTTAATGACATGTATCAAAAAATTAAGTGAACTTAAAACATAAATATACAAAAAGGCCTAGAATCCCACTGGTGTGGGATTCTAAACCATTACAGACCAAATTGAGTATTAAGGCCGTAAGTCTTTTTATTTAAGTTCAACTTCAGCTCCAGCTTCTTGTAACTGAGATTTTAATGATTCTGCTTCTTCTTTTGAAACTTTTTCCTTCACAGCTTTAGGTGCTGCGTCAACAAGTTCCTTAGCTTCTTTAAGACCCAGACCGGTCAATTCCTTAACCAATTTTACAACTGCCAATTTCGAATTACCTGCGGCTTTAAGAATGACGTCGAACTCTGTTTGAACAGCAGCGGCAGGTTCTTCACCAGCGGCGGCAGCAACAGGACCAGCGACAGCAACGGCTGCAGCTGCGGGTTCAATACCATATTCTGTTTTTAAAATGTCAGCTAATTCATTAACCTGTTTTACAGTTAAGTTTACCAACTCTTCTGCAAGTGCTTTTAAATCTGCCATTTTCCTTTAAATTTATGCGATAAAATTGTGACTAAAATATTATTCCTCTTTGTTTGACAATGTTTGAAGGACGCCGTGGATGGTATTACCCCCCGACTGCAGCTGACCAAGAACGGTCTTGATCGGTGACTGCAACAGGCCGATAAGTTCGCCCAGCAACTGATCCTTCGTTTTAATAGAAGCCAACGCCTCGAGTTGATCGGCACCCACATATACTGATTCTTCCACATAAGCAGCCTTCAGAACCGGCTTCTTATTCTTTTTGGAAAACTCTTTTATCAGCAATGCCGGCACGTTCCCAAGCTCACTAAACATGATCGAGGTATTGCCTTTAAGAACGTCGTAAAGCTCCTCTGCATTTTTGTCAGATTTTTCAAGTGCTTTACGCAAAAGTGTATTCTTTACAACAATTAACTTCACCTGTTTGTTAAAACACAAACGCCGCAAATTGCTCGTACTTTCAGAGTTGAGGTCAGCGATGTCGGCCAGGTAAAAGTGGTTGTACGAATTGATCTCCTTGGTCAGATTATCAATAATCTCTAATTTTTCCGATCTTTTCATTTCAACATCTGTTACTAGTCAACAACTGACTTGGTTTCAACTTGAATTCCGGGACTCATGGTGCTTGACAGATAAATGCTCTTCACGTAAGTACCCTTTGCAGCGACAGGCTTCAGCTTCACCACCATATTGATAAATTCCCTGGCATTGTCTTCAATTTTCTGGGGATCGAATGATACCTTTCCGATTGAAGTGTGCACGATACCGAATTTATCGACCTTGAAGTCAATTTTACCTTGCTTCACTTCTCTGACCGCTTTGCCAACTTCCATGGTAACCGTACCGCTTTTAGGGTTCGGCATCAAACCTCTTGGACCCAGGACACGGCCTAAAGGACCGATTTTGCCCATTACCGGGGGAAGGGTGATCACTACGTCGAAGTCGGTCCAGCCGCCTTTGATCTTTTCGATATAATCGTCCAGACCAACAAAATCGGCTCCGGCTTCGGTTGCTTCAGCCACCTTATCGGGAGTTACAAGAGCAAGTACGCGAACTTCTTTTCCGGTTCCGTGGGGTAAAGAAACGACACCTCTCACCATCTGATTTGCTTTTCTCGGGTCAACTCCCAGGCGGACATCAATATCGACAGAGGCGTCAAACTTGGTATAGGTAACCTCCTTCACCAGTTTGGCAGCTTCCGAAATCGGATATTGTTTGCCTTTTTCGAGTTTATCGAGAGCAAGCTTTTTATTTTTTGTAATTCTGCCCATTTTTAAAATTTTAATTAGTTATTCGCTGGGAACTCGCCTTCAACGGCAATCCCCATACTTCTGGCAGTGCCAGCAACCATTCTCATAGCAGATTCGATCGTGAAACAATTCAGGTCGGACATTTTGGTTTCGGCAATTTGCCTGACCTGGTCCCAGTTAACCTTAGCCACTTTCTTGGCGTGGGGTTCGGCTGATCCTGATTTCACTTTTGAAACTTCCAATAACTGAACGGCTACTGGGGGTTGTTTAATTACAAAATCAAACGATTTATCCGCATAAACAGTGATGATCACCGGAAGCACTTTCCCTGCGAGGTCCTGTGTCCGGGCATTGAACTGTTTGCAGAATTGCATAATATTCACCCCTTTGCTACCCAATGCTGGCCCAACAGGTGGTGAAGGATTAGCTGCACCTCCTTTAATTTGTAATTTGATTAATCCAGCAACTTCTTTAGCCATAATGATAAATAATAAGATTTACTACTCCTTTTCGACCTGCATAAAGCTCAGTTCCAAAGGTGTTTTTCGTCCGAAAATTTTGACCATCACCTTTAACTTCTTTTTCTCCTCATTGATCTCCTCAATAATTCCGTTAAATCCGTTAAAAGGACCGTCTGTTACTTTCACAGTTTCGCCTACCACATAAGGAATATTTACCTCCGCATCGGCTTCAGCCATCTGATCAACCCGACCAAGGATCCGGTTTACCTCAGACTGACGCATCGGAACAGGATCACCCCCTTTGGTGTCACCTAAGAATCCGATCACATTGCTGACGTTTCTCAGCATGTGCGGAATCTCACCGGCAAGGGTCGCCTCAACCAACACATAACCCGGGAAGAAGTTCCGTTCTTTACTGATCTTTTTCCCGTTACGGATCTGATACACTTTTTCGGTGGGTATCAATACCTGTGAGATATACTCCTGGAGCCCCGCATTCGCAACTTCATTTTCGATATATTCCTTGACCTTCTTCTCTTTTCCGCCCACTGTCCTCAGAACATACCATTTTTTTTCGTTTTCGCTCATGTCGATCTCCAAATAGTATTAAATAAAAAAGCTGTACACTAAATTCATGAGGTTCTCAAACGAGATGTCCATCACGAATATAATAAGTGCTATAATAAAGGAAGCAACCATTACAATAAATGCACTGTTCTGTAATTCTTTCCAAGTAGGCCAGGATACCTTGTGAACAAGTTCGTTATATGCCTCTTCGAAATATAGTTTAAGTTTCATGTGTGTATAATTTACATTTTAGTGCCACATGGAATTCGCATGGCTAACCATGCTCTTTCATTGGTTCTGATCTTTTTTTTTGCCGGATGATAAGAATCGAACTTCTTTGATAAAATCAAAAACTCCCTTTTGAGTTTCATCCGAAAACAGTCCCGGATCCAGGGGACCCGGGACTTATACTTAGATTTCTTTAGCTCAGACTTGATTACTGAAGGATCTCAGTTACCTGGCCTGCACCGACTGTACGGCCACCTTCGCGGATTGCGAAACGAAGACCAACGTTCAGTGCTACAGGATAGATCAGTTCGACAGTAATGGTGACGTTGTCACCCGGCATAACCATTTCACGTCCTTCTTCCAGGGTGATTTCACCTGTTACGTCAAGCGTACGAACATAGAACTGCGGCCGGTACTTGTTGTGGAAGGGAGTATGACGTCCGCCTTCTTCTTTTTTCAGTACATAAACCTCAGCTTTGAAGCGGGTATGAGGAGTGATTGAACCCGGTTTTGCCAGGATCATACCACGTTTGATCTCTTTCTTATCGACGCCGCGGAGCAAAAGACCAACGTTGTCACCAGCCTGTCCGTCGTCAAGGATCTTGCGGAACATTTCAACACCGGTACAAACAGTCTTACGGCCTTCAGCGCCCAGACCAATCAGCTGGAGCTCGTCACCTGTATGAACCATACCGGTTTCGATACGGCCTGTGGCAACGGTTCCGCGACCTGTGATCGAGAAGATATCTTCAACAGGCATCAGGAAAGGCTTGTCAATGTCACGCGGAGGCAGCGGAATCCAGGAGTCGCAAGCGTCCATCAGTTCCATTACTTTTTCTTCCCATTGCGGTTCACCATTCAGTGCACCAAGGGCCGATCCGCGGATAACAGGCGCATTTGACCCGTCGAACTGGTAGAAGTCGAGCAACTCACGTACTTCCATTTCAACAAGTTCCAACAACTCTTCGTCGTCGACCATATCCACTTTATTCAGGAATACAACCACCTTCGGTACGTTTACCTGACGGGCAAGCAGGATGTGCTCGCGGGTCTGAGGCATCGGACCATCAGTAGCAGCGCAAACAAGAATCGCGCCGTCCATCTGGGCAGCACCGGTAACCATATTCTTTACGTAGTCGGCGTGTCCGGGACAGTCAACGTGCGCATAGTGACGCGTGGCTGTCTGGTATTCAACGTGCGCCGTGTTAATGGTAATACCGCGTTCCTTTTCTTCCGGAGCGCTGTCGATCGAGTCAAACGACTTGACTTCAGAAAGACCTCTCTTTGCCAATACGGAAGTAATGGCAGCTGTCAGGGTAGTTTTACCGTGGTCAACGTGACCGATGGTACCAATATTCACATGGTCCTTATCCCTGTTAAAATGTTCTTTAGCCATACGATAATAATTTTAATATTCATTCAATTTAATCTGAGCCGAGGATGAGAATTGAACTCACGACCTCATCCTTACCAAGGATGCGCTCTACCCCTGAGCTACCACGGCGTTTCAAGTTCGGGGTTCAAGGTTCAAAGTTTCGGCACCTGAAACTTTAAACTTCTGCCGTTGAACTTTTTTTGAGCGGGAGACGGGATTCAAACCCGCGACCCTTAGCTTGGAAGGCTAATGCTCTATCGGCTGAGCTACTCCCGCTTATTTAAGTTCGATGTTCAAGGTTCAAAGTTTCGGCACCTGAAATCTTGAACTTCAAACTTTAAACATTAAACTTTGAACTCTTCTATTCTTTTTTGTGGGGAGAGCAGGATTCGAACCTACGAAGGCATGAGCCAGCAGATTTACAGTCTGCCCCAGTTGGCCGCTTTGGTATCTCCCCTTTTTCAAAGATCTTCAGATTATCAGATTATCAGATTATCAGATCGTCGGATTTCAGATGGTCTGAAAGCTGACTGTCTGAAAGTCTGAAATCTGTCTTTTCCTCGAGCCGGATCTCAGATTCGAACTGAGGACCCCGAGATTACAAATCACGTGCTCTGGCCAACTGAGCTAATCCGGCATTCATCTGCAAACTTCTTACCGTAGCTTATCCCCGGCAAATCATCCCATTTGCATGTTTTACAGGGGACAGGACCTTAAAGCCTTGATTTTTCGAGGGCTTCTCCGAAAAGAGTTTGCAAATGTATAAATATTTTTGATTACATCATAAGTAATCTTCTATTTTTTAAAATTATTTTTCCTTCAGTTTTTCCTTGAATTTTGAGAGCTGTTTTCGCAGCGCATCCACCGACAGGTCGATCGCTTCCTCGAAGGTATCAGCTTGCTTTTTGGCGAACAAATAGTCATTATTGGCGGGAATGGAAAGTTTGATCTCAGCAACTTTGTTATTGGAAGTTTCAGGTTTTGCTACTTTAAGAATGACTTCGGCGGAAATAATCCCGTCGAAAAATGTATCCAGTTTGCCGGTCTTTTTGACTGCAAAATCCACCAGCTTCTGATCCGGTGTAAAATGAATGGCATTCACATTAATATTCATAACATTTCCTCCTATTTGATTTAGGCTCTGGGATGAGCCTGTTTGTAAATCCGTTGTATCGTTTCGGTCGATGTGTGTGTGTAGATCTGGGTGGCGGCCAGGTTACTGTGCCCCAACAGTTCCTTCACGGCGTTCAGGTCAGCGCCTCTGTTCAGCAAATGGGTCGCATAGGTATGCCTCAGCACATGCGGGCTTTTCTTTTCAAGGGTGGTCACAAAAGAAAGATACTTTTTGACGATCCGGTAGATCAGCTTCTCATATACCGGTTTGCCTTTGGCAGTTACGAACAATGCCGGGCATCCGTCCGGGAATTCCGCGGACCTGACAGACAGGTAGTCTGACAGGACACTGTTCAGGCTCCCCGGATAAGGGATGATCCGTTCCTTATTGTTCTTACCCAGCACCCGCACAAGGGATTCAGCCGGCAGGATATCCTTTTCTTTCAGGTTTTTAAGCTCGCTAAGCCGCATTCCGGAGCAGTAAAACAGGCTGATCATCAGTTTATCCCTCATCCCTTCGAAGTCGCGCCCGAAATAACCATTATCCAGCAGCATGTGCAGACTGTTCTCGTCAACAAAAGACGGGAGTTTCTTCGGTATCTTTGGTGTAATAGTCATTTCGGCCGGAGAAGATACGATAATCTCCTGTCGCATTAAATATTTGTAAAAGGATTTCAGGGCTGTAATTTTCCGCACCACCGTTTTCGGTGCATCTCCCATCTCCATGAGCGCCACGATCCATTGCCGGATCAGCTTGCCGTCGGCCGTCAGGATGTTAAAATCCCCGACCGTTTTGAATCCAAATTCTTCAAACTGATCGAGGTCTTTCTTGTAGGCGACTATTGTGTGGTCCGAACACCTTTTCTCGAACTTCAGATATTTCAAAAACGATTCCTGATAGGACATAGAACCCTGGTTTTGTGCACACAGGAACCAGCCTAATCTAGTCTTCCTGACGTTGCAATTGCTGAATATAAATGGCCTTTTTAACCTCTGTTCTCCTTTCAACCGAAGGTTTTGTAAACGCCTGCCGTTCGCGCAGTTCTTTGATCACGCCTGTTTTTTCGAATTTTCTTTTGAATCTCTTCAGGGCTCTTTCGATATTTTCGCCTTCTTTAACCGGAATAACGATCATATTATTAAAATTTTTGTCTGTTAATTTCGAGCCGCAAATTTAGGAATTCTCAGTTACTAATCAAATTTATCATCAAAAATTTAAATTTAAAAGTGTTCCCTCTTTAATCTTACTAAAGAAAACAAATTTCAGTTACCGGAAGTTTGAAGATAAGGCGCTACTTTATCAAAAATTGACGGCTGGAGGACCGAATCTTTCAGCAGTATGCCGGGGGTCTCGATAAAACCATGTTTTTCGCGGTAAGTGATAATCCGGCGAACGTCTTTCCATTCCAGGTAGGGATGCCGTGCCAGTTCGGAGGACCGGGCAAAGTTAATGTTGATCTTCACCAGGGCGGTCGTATCAAGATCGAGTATCCCTGCAATGTTCATCAGCGTTTCAGAAGGCAACCCGTAGACTTCCTGCAACTGCCCCAGTGAGTAAAAACCGCCCAGCAAATCTCTGTATTTAACGATCCTTTCCGATAATACATCCCCGATACCATCGAGTCTGCACAAGTCATCGGCCGTGGCCGAATTAATCTCCATCCTTTCCGGTTCTAACGGCCTGCGGTTGGTTGTCTGATCCGCGACCGGTTTTTTTTCATCATCGTCCCGCTCTCTATCGGAGGATGCCGGTTTGGCTGCCGTCACTTGTCCACCCCGGATCAGAAGATAGGGCTTCACGGCTGCATAAAGCGAATCGTTCATCCCGTAGAGTTTTCTGAAGTCTTCCTTTTCCCTGATTACCCCTCCCTTTGACCGGTACTTCAGCAGATTTTGTTTAATACGCCGGGGAAGCGCCAGCGAAGCGAGCTTCTCTTCACCGATGGTATTGGGATCGAAAGGGAACAGGCTGTCTGATTTTGCAGGGAGCGTTTGCTCTTCCTTCATTGAGGCCACAAGTTCCTCGAACTGCCGGCGGTCGGCCGGCGTCGGGCGCTCAAAATAAAAGATCAGGCGGTCAGCGATCAGAAGGATAATCATCAATACAATCAGGATTGTCAATCCGATCCGTTCACCTTTCGAAAAGGTAAAATATTCCCTGATAATTTGCCGGAGTTTCATAGATTCAATTCCGGTGATAATTTACGGCATTTTTCTCAAAGAACCGGTCAGGGTCCGGCTTTTTAACAATTCCGTTGTCCGAAGAGAAAGCATGTCTCCCTTCTTCAACCCCCAGCGCCGCGTTTTCGCCTTTCCCTCAAACAGTGTAAAAAAAAACCGGCACCGAAAGCCGGCGCCGGATCTGAATGATGTGATGATATAAAAAACTATTCGTTCCTGTCCACGCAATTAAGGTCCTCAAAAGCGGCCTTTAACCGGGCAGTCATCGCCTCTTCTCCTTTTCGCAGCCACACCCTTGGATCATAGAACTTTTTATTCGGTTTGTCGTCGCCTTCCGGGTTTCCGATCTGGCCCTGCAGATATGGACGGTTAGCCGCTTCATAAGCCCTCACTCCGTCCCAGAATGCCCATTGTGTGTCCGTGTCAATATTCATTTTGATCACGCCATAGGAGACGGCTTCCCTGATTTCCTCGACCGTTGATCCCGATCCGCCGTGAAAAACGAAATTCACAGGCTTCGCATCGCCGGTATTCAATTTTTTGGCAATATATTTCTGCGAAGCATCGAGAATACCGGGGGTCAGTTTCACATTTCCGGGTTTATATACCCCGTGCACATTTCCAAAGGCGGCAGCAATCGTAAAATTAGGACTGATTTTCATCAGCTCCCCGTAAGCGAAGGCCACTTCATCAGGCTGTGTATAAAGCGCTGAGTTATCCACGGCCGAGTTGTCCACTCCGTCTTCTTCCCCACCGGTCACACCCAGTTCAATTTCAAGGGTCATTCCTATTTTGCTCATCCGTTCAAGGTACCGCTTGCTGATTTCAATGTTTTCGGCCAGCGGCTCTTCCGACAAGTCGAGCATATGAGAAGAAAACAAAGGTTTTCCGGTTTCTGCAAAGTGTTTTTCGCCTGCGTCGAGAAGCCCGTCAATCCAGGGCAGCAGCTTCTTTGCGGCATGATCGGTGTGAATGACCACGCGAACCCCGTAAAGTTCAGCAACCTGATGAATATACCTGGCACCGGCAATTGCACCGGCAATCTGTGCTTTTTGTCCTTCGAGCTTAAGACCTTTCCCTGCATAAAACTGCGCGCCTCCATTGGAAAACTGGATGATGACAGGCGAATTCACCTGCTTTGCAGCTTCCAGTGCGGCATTGACCGAACTGGAGTTCACCACGTTCACCGCCGGCATGGCAAACTGTTCCTCTTTTGCTATTTTGAAAAGCAGCTGTGTATCTGAGCCGCTGACGACCCCCACTTTAATCTGATCTGAAATTTTTCCCATTGCTTTGAGATTAATAAATGATTATCCCAAGAACTGAAAAGCGCCGAAATTGTTCATCCCAAATTGTTAAGCTTTTCTGAAATAAAAAAGTACCTCCGCCAAATGTACCTGCAAATGCCAATTTATTGCTAATATTGTGGTGGTTTTGAAAAATACAGGAAGGTCATTTTTCAGATCAGAAAAAAACCAGTACGCTTTTTAATATCAACTAATTATTTAAATAATATGGCAGTCAGTTACAAAGAACTGGGGCTCGTAAACAGCAAAGAGCTCTTTAAAAAAGCCGTTGATGGAGGATATGCCATTCCGGCCTATAACTTCAACAACATGGAACAGCTTCAGGCTATTCTTCAGGCCTGTGTTGAAACGAAATCTCCTGTCATCCTGCAGGTTTCTTCAGGTGCCCGTAAATATGCCAATGCGACACTTCTTCGGAACATGGCCCGTGGTGCAGTCGAATACGTGAAGGAACTTGGATATGAAATCCCAATTGTCCTCCACCTTGACCATGGCGACACCTTCGAACTTTGCAAGGATTGTATCGACAATGGCTTTTCTTCAGTGATGATCGATGGGTCTCACCATTCATACGATGAGAACGTGGCCCTGACCAAAAAAGTCGTCGAGTATGCACATGCCCATGACGTCACCGTTGAAGGCGAGCTGGGCGTCCTGGCTGGTATTGAAGATGATGTGGTGGCCGAAAAATCACACTACACCCATCCTGAGGAAGTTGAAGATTTTGTTAAAAAAACAGGCGTTGACTCCCTGGCCATTTCGATCGGCACCTCTCACGGAGCCAATAAATTCACTCCTGAGCAGTGTACACGGAACGAAGACGGGGTCCTGATCCCGCCCATGCTTCGCTTTGACATCCTGGAAGAAATTGAAAAGAGGATTCCCGGATTCCCGATCGTACTTCACGGATCTTCTTCTGTTCCCCAGAAGTACGTGAAAATGATCAACGAAACCGGCGGTAAGATGAAAGACGCCGTGGGTATTCCCGAAGAGTGGCTGCGCCGTGCCGCGGCTTCGGCTGTCTGCAAGATCAACATCGATTCGGACGGCCGTCTGGCCATGACTGCTGCGGTTCGCAAGGTCTTTGTTGAGAAACCGGGCGAATTCGACCCGCGTAAATATCTCGGCCCTGCCCGCGATGAACTGAAGGAACTCTATATGCACAAAAACGTGAACGTGCTGGGATCGGCCAACAAAGCCTGATCACCTGTCCAACGATATGGAAAAGGATGGCTTTGGTCATCCTTTTTTGTTTGGGCACAGCCCGCAAGGAGCCGGTCAAGACGCATATCCGCGCGAAACAAATCCCATGCTCCATGCCCTGTGCTCAGAAGGGATATCCGATGGCAAATGACAGATTAAAATGATCGCCTTTGATGGGGTAATTCCCAATGATAAATCGTTTACCTGACTCCAGGGAGGGATCCCGGAGTTTCATGCCCAGGTCAAGCCGGAAGATGAAATAGTTAAAATTAAAGCGGAGGCCGGTTCCGGTTCCCAGGGCTATTTCACGGTAAAACCCGCCAAGTTTGAAAAGCGCCCCTTCCCTGTTGTCATTTCCATTAATGGCCCAGATGTTCCCGGCATCCAGAAAGAATGCACCTTCCACTTTACCCAGCAGCCGAAAACGGTACTCCAGGTTTCCTTCCAGCTTCATGTCGGCCGACTGGTTTGGATAGGCGCCGGCAGGCGCCCGATAGGTTCCCGGGCCGAGTGTTCTCACCTGCCATGCCCGAATGCCATTGGCGCCACCCGAAAAATATTTTTTTTCGAAAGGAAGCTGGTCGAAATTGCCGTAGGGCAGACCAACTCCCATGAACAACCTCCCCACGAGGGAGTTATATTCATCCAGCATATACCCGTACCGGTATTCCAGATCGGCTTTCAGATATTGGGCGAACCGGGTACCAAAGATCTGGTGATAACGCACCGGCTGCTGTGTGATGGTGTCGGTCCGCGTTTCCCTGCTTTTACCGGTCAGCTCGGAAAGCGCATAGAGCAGGTTGCCGGCCGACTCGACCGACCATTTGAAATAACGGTAATTCTCTCTCCTGCCTATAATCTGCGTATTATCGACCCTTGTGTAGTTCAGGGCCGATATCAGGTGATCGGTATAACTGCTCTTGATGTAAAGATCTTTGATCGAATTGATAAAATCTTCGTTAAACTCGTAAAGATTGACGTAATTAAAGTCGATCAAATTCAGATAATGGGTTCGGAAAGCCTTGCTTTTCCAGGTATATCCGAACCGGAAGTTCGTGATGGTCCGGGTATAGTCTGGCCGGCGCTGATAATTATAACCAAGGGTGAAACTGGTCTGAGGTACCTGAAAGCTGAAGAAACTACCTTCACGGAGCGGGCTCAGGAACTTGGGAAGGGTCAGCGAGCTTTCCACTCCAAACTCATGGGTATTGAAGTTCAGATTACTCTCGTTCACTACGGTTTGCTGACGTTCGAATGCCCCCCGCAGGGTGATGTTAAGGATCTCTGCTCCCCGGAACAGATTCCGGTGCTGATAGTTCAGGGTTCCCGCCACGCCGAGGTTACCTGATGAGTTCGTGCCCTCCAGATCGGTGGAAAATCCCTGCCGGGGCAACGGAGATAACTGAAACCGGCTGTCAAGCACACCAATGGAGTCATTCCCGGCTGTATCGACCACGTCAAAGTTCAGGTTCACCATTCGAAACTGTCTGACCTGATTCAACGACCGGTAGGTTTTTTCCACATTACTCAGCGAATAAAACCGGCTGTCGCGGATCCGGTTTAGGTTGTCAAGCAGTTCCGGCCTGTATTTCAGCTTACCCCTGTAAATAATTGTATAGGGCGGCCGCGAAAGGGTGTCTGCAGGTTGTTGGGTCTGCGTGGCAGCGAGATGCGGAGGATTGGAGTCCATATGAATGAGGTAATTTCTGACGATATACCGCCGGTGCGGTTTTACAGGTCCGCCTTTTTTCAACGGATCGGTATCGGAAACCAAAACCGTAAGATCAACCTGCTTGTCTCCTGCGGTCGTGTCGGCCAAAAACTGAATATAATCGGGCGAAAAACCATAATATCCGTGATTTTGCAAGACCGTTACCATCCGTTTGCGCTCTTGATTGAGCCGGTCCACATCAAACAGGTCATTCCGGCCCACCAACCGTCTGACCGAGTCGCTCAGCAAAAGCGGCCGCAGCTTTTCGTCTTCGGTCTCCAGGCTATAGTTCCTGATCCGGTAAGGCTTGCCTGTATGAATGGTAAAAACCAGTTCAACCTTGGGCTTTTTCGGATGCATGATCAGCGTATCTTCAACCACTGCATCATAATATCCCTTGTTCTGAAGGTAAAGACGAAGCTGATCAAGCGACTGAACCGTCCTTAGCTCCTGGTAAACAGACGGTTCTTCCCCGATGCGTTTGAACCAGTCGTTTTCTTTCCTGGCCGACGACAGGTTGTACATTGCCAGATGAAATTTAATAAATCCAAGGATTTTCAGGTTTTCCTTCTGTCTGATCTGTGCACGGATCTCTTCCCTGCTCACCTCCTTATTGTCAATGCGGATGTCAACATCGCTCAATAGTTTTTTCCCTTCCGGAACAAACCTGGTGGAAGAACATGAAACGGTGAGGGCAAGTGCCAATACCCACAGTATGATTTGAGCGCCTTTTTTTCCGGAGCCAGCCTGCATAAAAGGTTTCTTAATTCGATCCACACAAAAATAAACACTCTCGGGAGCAAACAAATCATTGCGCCTTTTTTATTTTTACAAATCTTATTTACCGCAGATGCTAAGTAAAAACAAAATCAAGCTTATTCATTCGTTGTCACGGAAAAAGACCCGGGATGAGGAAAAGCTCTTTCTGGCGGAAGGGGACAAACTCGTGAAGGAAGCCCTGGCTTCCGGCTACACGGTCAGCTTACTTTGCGGGACAAGCGCTTTTTTCTCGTCCTGTACGATCCAAAAATCCAAAGCCGCTGAAATAATAGAGGTGTCCGAAGAAGAGTTAAAAAAAGCCAGTTTACTTCAGAGTCCGCAACATGCGCTTGCGGTGGTGAGGATACCTGATGAGCCGGGCGAACCTCAACCGTTGCCCGACAGCCTCGTGCTTGCGCTCGACTCCGTACGCGATCCGGGAAACCTGGGCACCATCCTGCGCATTGCAGACTGGTTTGGGATCGGGACCGTATTTTGTTCGCCCGAAACCGCCGACTGTTATAATCCAAAAGTTGTCCAGTCAAGCATGGGCGCGATTTTCAGGGTGAAGGTCCGCTACCTGTACCTGCCTGCTTTGCTGGCTGATGCAGCCAATCATGGCCTTCCCGTCTACGGCACCTTCCTGAACGGTGAAAGTCTTTACACAAGGCTGCTCAGCGACCGGGGTATCCTGGTCATGGGAAATGAAGGAAAGGGAATTTCACCGGAAGTGGAAAGCCGGATTACCGACAGACTTTTCATTCCCTCCTACCCTCCGGGACAACAGAGCTCCGAATCGCTTAACGTAGCGACAGCAACAGCAATCTGCTGCGCTGAATTCCGGCGCAGAACGCAGCCTCTGTAAAACCAAAAAGGAGAGGTTCCTTCGCAAACCTCTCCTCTCCGGCTCAGATCGGAACAACCGGCGTGGCTTTGCCGGAAGGTTGAACCATCTGCCTGCCGTCACCACCCTTGCGCAGTGACTGCGGGTATTGCCGCTATGCCCGGCCCATGCCGGCGCCGATATGTGGTGCTCCCTGCGCAGCACACTGCCGGCGCCTACTTCACGAGCTTCTTGTATTTGATCCGTGTCGGTCCCTGATCGCCCAGCCGTTTCTTCCTGTTTTCCTCATATTCGGAATAACCTCCCTCGAAGAAATACACGTTCGAGTCACCTTCAAAGGCGAGGATATGGGTGGCAATCCGGTCAAGAAACCATCGATCGTGAGAAATAACCACCGCGCAGCCTGCAAAGTCGGTCAATCCCTCCTCGAGCGCCCGCAAGGTATTCACATCAATATCGTTGGTAGGCTCATCGAGCAAAAGCACATTCCCTTCTTTCTTAAGAGCCATGGCCAGATGAAGGCGGTTGCGTTCACCACCTGAAAGGATACCACATTTTTTTTCCTGATCAGATCCGCCGAAATTGAACCGGGACACATAAGCCCGTGCATTGATCTGCCTTCCGCCCATGGAGATGAGTTCGTTCCCGCCGGAGATGACCTCGTAAACCGTTTTAATTGGATCGATGGCTGCATGAGACTGATCGACATAGGCCAGCTTAACCGTTTCGCCCACATCAAAACGGCCTTTATCCGGTCCGATCTGTTTCATGATCAGCCTGAAGAGCGTTGTTTTCCCCGCACCATTGGGTCCGATCACACCGACAATGCCGTTGGGCGGAAGAACAAAATTCAGGTCCTCGAACAGCAGCCTGTCACCAAATGCCTTGGCCACGTTCTGCGCTTCGATCACCTTATCGCCCAGTCGCGGGCCGTTGGGGATGAATATCTCGAGCTTTTCTTCCTTTTGTTTTACATCCTCGTTCATGAGCTGGTCGTAAGCGTTCAGGCGGGCCCTTGCTTTTGCATGTCTTGCCCGGGGTGCCATCCTGATCCATTCCAGCTCCCGCTGCAAGGTCCTGCTTCGTTTCGACTGCTGCTTTTCTTCCAGGGCCAGGCGCTGGGTTTTCTGCTCCAGCCATGAGGAATAATTTCCTTTCCAGGGAATTCCTTCCCCTCTGTCCAGTTCAAGGATCCAACCCGCCACATTATCGAGGAAATACCGGTCATGCGTGATGCAGATCACCGTACCCGCATATTGCTGCAAATGCATTTCGAGCCATTGCACCGACTCGGCATCCAGATGGTTGGTAGGCTCATCCAGGAGCAGGACATCCGGTTGTTTCAACAACAGACGGCAAAGCGCCACACGGCGCGCCTCCCCCCCGGAGAGCGAACTGACCGGCTGGTCGCCCTGCGGGCATCTCAGCGCGTCCATCGCCCGTTCCAGCTTCGTATCCAGATTCCATGCATCATACTGATCGATTTTTTCCTGGAGCCTGGCCTGTTCGGCCATCAGTGCCTCCATCCTGTCAGGATCTTCCAGCACCTCCGGGTCGCCAAAACGAAGGTTCACCTCCTCATAAGCCTTCAGCACATCGACCACTTCCTGCATTCCTTCTTCAACGACTTGCCTGACCGTTTTTGACGGTTCCAGATGCGGTTCCTGCTCCAGATAACCCACACTGTAACCGGGTGAAAAAACAAGCTCGCCCTGAAAAGACTTCTCCAGACCCGCGATGATCTTCAGCAAGGTCGACTTTCCGGAACCGTTCAAACCAATGATCCCGATCTTCGCACCCAGGAAGAAAGAAAGGGATATATCCTTTAAAACCTGTTTTTGGGGAGGGTAGGTTTTGCTTACCCTGTACATCGAAAAAATAATCTTTTTATCGTCTGCCATATCTGTGAATTTTAATTTTTATCCGGTATTTCGTTTTCCGGTACGCCATCCTGAAAAGTTCCATCTAAAGCAAAAAAAAGCTGCCAGGCAACGCCGGACAGCTTCTTTATAGATTTTCAGCAATTATTCTGCTTTCGGTTCCTCATTCTCAGCAGCAGGCTCGTTTGACTGAGCCTCATCGCCGGCAGGAGTTTCTTCAACGACAGCGGCTTTCTCTTCAGCAGCCGGAGCCTCGGGAGCCTCAGCAGCCTCAGCAGCCGGAGCCTTCTCCTTTTTTGATGCAGCAACCTTTGCAGCAGGAGCGGCAGTCTCAGCCTTCTTTGAACCGCCACGGCGCGAACGGCGCGACTTCGTCTTCGATTCCTTGGCTGCCAGCATGTTCTCATTGAAGTCAACAAGCTCGATGATACACATCTCTGCATTGTCGCCTAACCTGTTTCCTGTTTTCAGGATACGGGTATATCCTCCCGGACGGTCAGCTACTTTCTCGGCCACATCGCGAAACAGCTCAGCAACCGCAGTCTTACTTTTCAGATAACTGAAAACCACGCGCCGCGAATGGGTGGTATCATTCTTTGCCTTTGTAATAAGGGGTTCAACATACCCCTTCAAAGCCTTAGCCTTGGCTGTGGTCGTATTGATCCGTTTATGAAGGATCAGGGAGTTAGCCATATTAGCCAGCAAAGCTTTCCGATGAGAGCTTGTCCTGCCAAGATGGTTGATTTTTTTATTATGTCTCATGAGTGCCTATTCCTTGTCTAGTTTATACTTACTTATGTCCATTCCAAATGTCAGATTCATGGCATTCAGCAGGTCGTCCAGCTCTGTCAGCGACTTTTTACCGAAGTTCCGGAACTTGAGCAAATCATTCCGGTTATAAGTAACCAGTTCGCCCAGGGTTTCCACATCGGCAGCTTTCAGACAGTTCAATGCACGAACAGACAGGTCCATATCCACCAGCTTGGTCTTGAGCAGCTGACGCATATGCAAAACTTCCTCATCGAATTCCTCGTTTGCAAACTTTTCGTCCGAATCGATGGTGATCTTTTCGTCTGAAAAGAGCATAAAATGGTAAATCAGGATCTTTGCTGCCTCTTTCAATGCATCTTTAGGGAAAATTGAACCGTCCGTGCTGATCTCAACTACCAGTTTTTCGTAGTCGGTCTTTTGCTCAACGCGATAGTTCTCTACCGTGTATTTGACATTTCTGATGGGCGTGAAAATTGAATCAATGGGGATTAGTCCAAACTCAGCATCTACCGGTCTGTTTTCCGCTCCGGGAACATAGCCGCGTCCTTTGTTAATGGAAATTTCCATCTGCAATTTAACATCAGCTTCCATGCGGCAAATAACCAGTTCAGGATTCAGTACCCGAAAGCCGGTCATAAATTTGTTCATATCGCCCGCGGTGAACTTTTCCTGTCCGGTCAGCGTAATAGAAACCTTTTCGCTGTCAAAATCCTCGACTTCCCTTTTAAAACGAATCTGCTTCAGGTTCAGAATAATTTCGGTCACATCCTCCATTACGCCTCTGATGGTGGCAAATTCATGATCGACGCCTTCTATTTTAACAGTTGTGATTGCATACCCTTCCAAAGAAGATAACAGGATGCGGCGAAGGGCATTACCGATTGTAATACCATAACCGGGCTCCAGCGGACGAAATTCGAATTTACCGAACTTGTCGTTGGATTCCACCATTATTACTTTGTCAGGTTTTTGGAACGCTAATATTGCCATAATAGTACTGAGTATTTTTATTATTTCGAATACAACTCAACAATCAGTTGCTCTTTAATGTTTTCAGGAATTTCTTCCCGTTCAGGGCGATTGAGGAATTTTCCTGCCATATCGGCATTGTTCCATTCCAACCATGCATATTTGCTGTACCGGCGCGAAGCCAGTGCTTCATTGATGATCTCCAGCGACTTGGATTTCTCCCGCACCCCAACAAGGTCACCCGGACGCAACTGATACGAGGGAATATTGACTACCTCCCCGTTCACCGTGATATGGCGGTGCGATACCAACTGACGTGCCCCGGCCCTGGAATTGGCCAGACCCAGGCGAAAGACGACATTATCCAGCCTTGATTCAAGCATTTTCAGCAACTCCTCGCCGGTAATTCCCTTCGAAGCAGATGCTTTCTCAAACAGGTTGGAGAATTGCCTCTCCAGCACACCATATGTAAATTTAGCCTTTTGTTTCTCCTTGAGCTGCAAGCCGTACTCTGATTTTTTTCTTCTGCGGCTGGCCAGCCCGTGGAAACCCGGAGGATAATTCTTCTTTTCAAGCACTTTGTCAGGTCCGAAAATAGGCTCACCGAATTTCCGGGCAATCTTTGATTTTGGTCCAATATATCTTGCCATTGTTCTACCGATTTAAATTAAACACGTCTTCTTTTAGCCGGGCGGCAGCCATTGTGCGGCAGCGGAGTAACATCAACGATCTCACTCACCTGAATGCCCACGCTGTTAATTGCCCTGATGGCTGATTCACGGCCGTTACCCGGACCCTTTACAAAGACTTTCACCTTCCTCAAACCCAGATCATAAGCCGTTTTGGCACACTCCTCAGCAGCTACCTGAGCAGCATAGGGGGTGTTTTTCTTCGATCCGCGAAATCCTTTCTTGCCGGCAGAAGACCACGAAATAACCTCTCCGTTGTTATTTGCCAGCGAAATAATAATATTGTTGAATGAGGAATGTACATGCGCCTGGCCTGTTGCTTCAACAACAACGACCCTCTTTTTTGTAGTACCAACTTTCTTTGCCATAACTTCAATCTCAATTATTTAGTGGCTTTCTTCTTATTTGCTACTGTTTTCTTTCTTCCCTTTCTGGTACGGGCATTATTCTTGGTACTCTGTCCACGAACCGGAAGGCCAAGACGATGGCGAATGCCACGGTAGCAGCCGATGTCCATTAAACGCTTAATGTTCAGCTGATTTTCAGAGCGAAGTTCGCCCTCCACCTTAAACTTTTCGCTGATCACTTTCCGGATAGCACCAAACTGTTCGTCGTTCCAATCCTGAACTTTCAGGTCAAAATCGACGCCGGCCTGGGAGAGGATGAACCTTGCGCGGCTCCGGCCAATACCGAAGACGTAGGTTAAAGCCACTTCCCCTCTTTTATTATTAGGAATATCTACTCCGACTATACGAGCCATAAAAACAAATTTTTCAAAGTTAATTAATTATCCCTGACGCTGTTTGAACTTGGGGTTCTTTTTACTGATCACGTACAAACGGCCTTTCCTGCGTACAATCTTGCAGTCGGCACTGCGCTTCTTTATGGATACTCTTACTTTCATTATACTTATACTCTTTAATTTTTATATCTAAAAGTAATTCTTCCCTTTGTAAGGTCGTAAGGAGACATCTCGACCTTGACCTTATCGCCCGGAAGAATTTTGATATAATGCATACGCATTTTACCAGAGATATGCGCCGTAATCACATGCCCGTTTTCAAGTTCAACCCTAAACATTGCATTTGATAAGGCTTCAATTATTGTACCGTCTTGTTCTATCGAAGGCTGTTTCGCCATAAATTACGATCTTTCTATTTTTTTGCCGGGCAGCTCACCGCCACCCGGAATAAATTCATCAAAAGATATCAAATCAATACATCGCCGGTCCGCCGCCCGAGCGCCCTTTAATGCGCCCCGACTTCATAAGGCCATCGTAATGACGCATCAAAAGATGGCTCTCAATCTGCTGGAGCGTGTCCAACACGACCCCAACAAGGATCAACAATGAAGTTCCGCCGTAAAAATAGGCAAATTGCGTATTAATTCCGGCCATCATCGCAAATGCCGGCAAAATCGTCACGATGCCCAGGAAAATTGATCCCGGCAGCGTGATGCGTGACATGATCGTATCCAGAAATTCGACCGTCTTTTTGCCCGGTTTGATCCCGGGAATAAAACCACCGTTTTTCTTCATGTCTTCAGCCATCTGAACAGGATTGACGGTAATTGCAGTGTAAAAATAAGTAAACACGACTACCAGCAGGAACTGCAGCAGATTATACCAGAATCCGGTATGATTGGACATGGCGGCTGCGAAACCGCTCACGCTTTCCGAATTGGCAAATCCGGCAATCGTGATCGGAACGAACATGATTGCCTGTGCAAAGACAATCGGCATAACACCGGCAGCATTCACCTTTAAGGGGATATACTGACGGACGCCTCCGTACTGTTTGTTGCCCACGATC